>QILJ01000552.1 GCA_003233295.1 Ignavibacteria bacterium
AAAAGAGTTCTTCGTATAGCTGTTACAAAGAATGGGAAAAGCACAAACATGCAGAACTTGATCCTTTATGACGGTGTCCCTGCAAATAACAAATCCGATTTTGACTGGCATGATGGAATTATATATTCTCTAATGATCGATCGCTTTTATGACGGCGATACTTCGCTTAATAAAAAGATCATACACGATTCTCTTTCGGATAAAGCAAATTATATGGGCGGCGATCTGCAAGGTGTAATTGATAGGTTGAATGAAGGATATTTTGACTCGCTTGGAATAAATACAATTTGGATTTCTCCGGTTTATGATAATCCAAATATTGCATTCCGTGAATATCCTAAATCGCATCGATGGTTCTCGGGATACCATGGATACTGGCCGATAAGCAGCACAAGGGTTGAAGAAAAGTTCGGGACTTTGGATGATGTAAAAAGAATAGTTGAAACTGCACATCAGCATGATATTAAAATTCTGCTGGACTTTGTTTCCAATCACGTGCATATAGATCATCCTTTTTATAAGAATCACCGTGAATGGTTTGGTTCGCTCTATTTGCCCGATGGCAGAAAAAATATCCGCTTTTACGATGAATTTAGATTGACAACTTGGTTTGAGCCGTATCTGCCGTCATTTGATTATCTTGGTTCTGAGGAAGCTCTGGATACAATGATAGCTAACGCAGCTTGGTGGTGGTTAAGGGTTACAAATGCCGACGGGTTCAGACATGATGCTGTAAAACATGTACCGAACAAATTCTGGCGAGGGTTAACCAGAAGACTGAAACAGGAAATTGAGATACCGAATAACAAACCGATCTATCAAGTCGGTGAAACTTTTGGAAGTTACGATCTTATCAGTTCATATGTGAACAACGGACAGCTTTCGGGACAGTTTAATTTTAATCTTTATGATACTGCGCTTCCAACTTTTATTAAAAGTAATGCTTCCTTCAGTAATCTTGATAAGGAAATGCATAAAACATTTTCTATTTATGGCGAACTTCATTTGATGAGCAACATTATGGATAGTCACGATAAAAATAGATTCATGGCTTATGCCGATGGTGATCTTGATGTGAGTGAATGGTCGGCAATTGAGAAGGGTTGGAATGACCCACCTAAAGTTGATGACCCGAAAAGTTACAAGAAATTAATTTTATACATGGCGTACATGAATACTATTCCTGGAATCCCGGTTATCTATTACGGAAGCGAATTTGGTATGACCGGCGCATCGGATCCTGATAACAGGCGCATGATGAGATTTAACAACAAGCTTACGAAATATGAAAAGGAAACGAAGCACGAAGTATCAAGAATAATAAACCTAAGAAAAGAGCATTCTGCTTTGCGCTATGGTGATTTTTTCACTTTAACTGCAGATAAAAATATTTATGCATACATCCGATCTGATATGAATGAAAGAGTACTTGTAATACTTAACAAAAGCAGTGAAGAAGAAATGTTTAATATTGAATTGCCAAAGTTTTACAGTGCAAGGAAACTGATTGATCTGAGAACCGAAGAGCAATTATCATTTGACGAATCAAGAAGCGTAATAATTCCTTCGTGGGATTGGAAAATGTTTGTGATTGAATAAATAATCAGTTAAATCTGCGTTCCTATTAAGAGGATTGAAATTGAAGTAATGAAGACAAAAGAAATGCTTTCCTTATTACTCTCTACAAATTTTTTTCTAATTTGAATAGAATTCAAAATAACAAATTAAAACATCAAAATTCTTATATTTCATCTTCGTTTTTTAGATAATAAACTAATATTTAGGAATATATTTAATGACCTCAAAAGAAATAAGAGATCAGTTTTTTGAGTTTTTTAAAGAGAGAAAACATCGCATAATACCAAGCGCTCCTGTGGTGCCTTATGATGACCCCACTTTACTTTTTACAAATGCCGGGATGAATCAATTCAAGGATGTCTTTCTTGGCAAAGGGCATCGCGACTACAACCGCGCAGCAAATACGCAGAAATGTATCCGTGTAAGCGGCAAGCATAACGATCTTGAGGAAGTAGGGCGCGATACTTATCATCATACATTTTTCGAGATGCTCGGCAACTGGTCGCTTGGCGATCCGGCAAAACCGGAAGCCGGTTATTACAAAAAGGAAGCGATTACTTGGGCTTGGGAGTTATTAACCGAAGTTTGGGAACTCCCTAAAAAACGACTCTGGGCTACGGTTTACAGGACCGATGATGAATCTTTTAATATTTGGAAAAGCAAGACAGACATTGATCCAAACCATATTTTAAAGTTTGACGAAAAAGATAATTTTTGGGAAATGGGAGAAACCGGTCCGTGCGGTCCGAGTTCCGAAATACATATAAATGTTAGCGACGATTATGAAAATCCTAAATGGGTGAATGCCGGAGTTGAAGAATGTATTGAAATATGGAACCTTGTTTTTATCCAGTATAACCGGGACGAAAACGGAACACTTCACGATTTACCCGCTAAGCATGTTGATACAGGTATGGGCTTTGAACGTATAGTTGCAGTACTTCAGAGCAAAACTTCAAATTATGATACCGATATTTTCTCTCCACTTATAAATAAGATTTCTGAACTGGCAGGTCTAAGTAAGAAAAATGAAAAAGAACAAGTGGCAGTTCAGGTAATAGCGGATCATATACGCACGCTTACTTTTGCAATTGCCGACGGCGCTATGCCTGGCAACGAAGGGCGAGGTTATGTTTTACGCAGAATATTAAGACGTGCTGCGCGTTTCGGAAGAAATTTGAATTTCAACGAACCGTTCCTTTACAAGCTAGTTGATGTTTTGGTTGACACGATGAGTGATGTTTTCCCGGAGATCAAAACCAACCAAGAGAATATTAAGAAAATTATAAAAGCCGAAGAAGTTAGCTTCAATAAAACGCTCGATAGGGGACTGGAACTATTCGAGGTAATTTCCAATAAGGCAAAGGAAGAAGCTGAAGCAAAAGGGATAAAGCCGGTCATCAAAGGTGATGATGTATTTAAACTCTACGATACTTTTGGCTTCCCGGTTGACCTTACCAATGTGTTAGCTGAAGAAAAAGGAATGACCATTGCTGAAGATCGCTTTAATGAATTGATGGAGGAACAGAAGGAACGCGCAAGAAGTTCGACTAAAAACAAAATTGCCGAAGCCGGAATAACTGTTGAATCACTTGAGGGATTTGAAGGCGATACAACTAAAGCTACTGAATTCACCGGCTATACGGAAGTTACAACAGATGCCAAAATAATAGCGATAAAAGAAGCTGATGAAAACACATTATTGGTTTTTGATAAAACCCCTTTCTATGTTGAGTCCGGCGGGCAGATTGACGACTTGGGAACTTTACAAGTTGGAGACCAAGTTTTTGATGTGATTGATGTGGCAAAAGTTGAAAATAAAATTGTTCATGTGGTCAGCAATCCAAGTAGTTATAAATTCGAACTTGGTTTAACAGTCAAACTATCAATCAACGAATCTAGAAGAGCGGATATAATTCGCAATCACTCGGCAACTCACTTAATGAATGCTGCTCTGAGAAAAGTATTAGGTGAACATGTGCAGCAGTCCGGCTCGTATGTTGGTCCGGATAGATTGCGTTTTGACTTTACTCATCATCAAAAACTGACTGATGAAGAGTTGCAAAAGGTTGAAGACCTGGTAAACGAGAAAATCAGCGAGCAGATAAAAAGAATTAGACATGCAGACACCCCGTTTGACGAAGCAAAGAAAATGGGAGCGCTGATGTTCTTCGGTGATAAGTATGGCGACAAGGTAAATGTGATTCAGTTCGGTGACTTCTCGATGGAATTCTGTGGTGGTACACATGTGCGTAATACATCCGAGATAAAGTACTTTAAGATAGTAAGCGAATCCTCAATTGCAAGCGGGGTTAGGAGAATTGAAGCAGTTACCGGGCGTGGTGTGGCAAAATATATTGAGGAACTGGAAAACAAAGTATCAGAACTGACCGCAAGAATTGAGGAAACCATAAAGGAAATAAAAGGAATAAAAAATCATATTGCTGAAATGAATTCGGAAGATAAATCGAATGCGGATAATAATTTGGAAATTGATATTTTCTTACAGTTGGAAGAAATAGTAAAGGTCAAGGATGTTCTTAATAACGGTGAGGATGTTGATGTTCAAAGCGTAAAAAATGTAATTACAGAATTGGAGAGAAATATTTCAATCCTATCATCAAAACTTACCGAGTTAAATGAGGAAAAGAGAAAACTCGAAAAAACCTTATCAGAGTTGGAACTTAAATCAAAACTTGGTGGTATTGGTTCTATTATAAATTCGCCGATTGATGTAAATGGTATAAATTTATTCAAAGGCAAGGTTGATGCATCGAATATGAATGAGTTAAAATCGATGGGAGATGAACTCCGCAATAAGATGGGAAGCGGGATCGGTATCTTGATCTCTGCGTTTGGTGAAAAGGTCGGTATTGTCTGTGTCGTTTCAGATGATCTGATCAAGGAGAAAAAAATAATGGCGGGTAAAATTGTTGGCTTGGTTGCAAAG
>QILJ01000175.1 GCA_003233295.1 Ignavibacteria bacterium
TTATAAACGGAGAAGAAATGCATTTTTCCCGAATTCTTCAACTGACTCTTACAGTTTTGATTTCATTGTTGATCTTGACCTCATGCGATCAATCTCGATCGGAAAACGCCGATATGGTTTTAATTAATGGCAATATAGCAACCATAAATGACTCAATGCCCCACGCCGAGGCAATTGCCATAAAGGGTGATACAATTCAAAGCGTCGGGAGCAATTCCGATATCAATATTCTTATTGGAAAAAACACTCGAGTAATTGATCTGCAAGGTAAATTTGTAATGCCTGGTTTTATTGAAAGTCATGCTCACTTTCTTGGTCTTATTCAAAAATGATTTTAGACTTGAATTCAGCTGCGAACTGGGATGAGATAGTTGCCATAGTTGCAGAAGCTGCTGAAAATGCAAAACCTGGAGATTGGATAGTCGGACGCGGATGGCATCAGGAAAAATGGGATCCAGTACCGGAGCCAAATGTTGAAGGATATCCCATTCATAATATGTTAAGTTCAGCAACTCCTTTTAATCCTGTACTGCTTTTCCATGCAAGTGGTCATGCAATTTTTGCAAACAAAGAAGCAATGGTCCTTGCAGGTATCGATACATCAACCGCAGATCCGGTTGGAGGAAGAATTGTAAGAGACTCATTGAATAAAAAAGCAATCGGTGTTTTCGAGGAAAACGCGGAAGACCTTATTTATAAAGAATATCAAAAGTTTCTCGACAACAGATCTGCTGCCGAAAAGAAACGAAAGATGCACGAAAAAATCAGACTTGCTGCCATTGAGTGTGCCGAGAACGGCATTACTTCTTTCCACGATGCCGGAGAAACTTTCGATGTTATTGATTTTCTGAAGGAAGAAGTTGACTCCGGATTTCTTAAAGTGAGATTGTATGTAATGATTGGCGAAAGCAATAAGAATTTAAAGAAGCGAATTTCCGATTATAAAATTATCGGATATGGAAATGATTTCCTTACGGTTCGTTCAATTAAAGCATACATCGACGGGGCGCTTGGTTCGCACGGCGCATGGATGCTTGAAGATTATTCAGATCTTCCTGGAAACAAAGGTAACAATGTGACTTCCATTGCTAGTCTTAGAAAGACGGCAGAAATTGCTATCAATAACGGCTTCCAAATGTGCACCCATGCAATTGGGGATAGAGGAAATAGAGAAATTTTGAATATCTATGAATCCACCTTCAAAAAGCATCCCGATAAACATGACCTTAGATGGCGCATTGAACACGCTCAGCATTTATCTAACAAAGATATAAAAAGATTTGCCGAACTTGGCGTTATTGCAGCAATGCAGGGAATTCATTGTACCTCCGATGCAACCTTTGTTGAGAAAAGATTGGGCCCCGATCGTGCGGAGCAAGGGGCTTATGTCTGGCGTAAATTGATTGACAGCGGCGTGATAATTTGCAACGGTACTGATGCGCCGGTTGAGCCTGTTAATACTATTGATAATTTTTATGCAACTGTTACCCGCAGGCTTTCAGACGGTTCAGCGTTTTATCCTGAACAGAAAATGACACGGTTAGAGGCGTTGAAGTCTTATACAATAAACGGCGCTTATGCATCTTTTCAGGAAGATAAGGTCGGTTCAATTGAAAAAGGCAAACTAGCTGATATTGTTGTCCTCTCCAATGATCTGTTAAAAGTTCCTGATGAACAGATAAAAAAGACTAAAATTGTGTTGACCATTGTTGGCGGAGAAGTTGTTTATGGAGAGAAATAAAATGGATCTTTCGGAAATACTCAGATGAATAAAAATAAAAAGATTTGGGAACTAGGAAAGTCAATAAGAATTGGATTAACCGGCTCCCGCCTATGGCTTCAGAAAGCATTTAATAAAATTGCGATGCCTGAGTATTCGGTATTCAGTATCTTAGCCATTTTGACTGGTATCATAGTCGGTTTGGCGGCAGTTTTATTTCATCACCTTATCCACTTTTTCGATTATCTGTTTTTTGATGTTCTCTTAAATAAGATCTACTTTATCGGGGCGGCGATAGTTATAATAATTCCTCTGATAGGCATGATAATTCAGAGTTTAATGATCTACTTTTTCCCGCAGACTGCAAAACGAAAAGGCGTTATTGACGTAATAAAATCGGTGGCAACAAGAGGCGGTTATATTCCATTCCGCACAACATTGTTTCACACAATTGCTCCGGCAATATGCATGGGTTCTGGCGGAACAGTCGGACCGGAAGGACCGGCTGCACAAATCGGCGGCGGTGTTGCCAGTAAATTGGCTCAACTTTTCGGACTTTCGGATCAGCGCAAGCGGATGTTCACTGCGGCTGGAGCCGGTGCTGCAATTTCTGCAGTTTTCAATACTCCCTTGGGGGGAATATTCTTCGCGCTCGAGGTTATCTTACTTAATGATTTTCATGCTGCAACATTTTCGGCGCTTATTTTAGCTTCGGTTTCTGCAAGCGCTATATCACGCATATTCTTAGGGGATTCACCGGCTTTTCAATTTGATTCAGCTGTGGTAGGACCGTATGAAAATTATTATTTATTCATTATTCTCGGTCTTATTGCCGGGGTATTATCTCTGCTCTATATAAGGTATTCTTCAATAGTGAACGATCTTTTCAAAAAAAGATTAAAAAAGAAATATCCCCAGTGGCTGCTGATGTCCGTTGTTGGTTTGATCGTTGGAATATCCGGTTATTTTTACAGCGATGTTTTTGGAATCGGGTATGATACGATCAACAGGGTTCTTTCAGGTTCCGTTATGTGGCAGCTTGCTGCCGTTCTATTAGTATTAAAATTTGTTTTAGTTCCTTTAATATTAAGCTCAGGCGGATTTGGCGGTGTATTTGCGCCGACTCTTTTTATGGGCGCTACTTTCGGTTATCTTTTTGCTCTCTCACTAAATTACTTTTTCGGGATGAATGTTGACACAACAACTTATGTCCTAGTTGGAATGGGCGCTGTACTAGGGGGAATTAATTCAATCCCTATTTCATCAATTATCATAATTTTCGAAATGACAAAAGATTATCATTTTATACTGCCTTTAATGCTTGCAGTTGTAATAAGCACAACTATTGTTCAATGGCGATTGAAAGGGTCCATTCAAGCTAAGCATTTAGAGGAAGAGGGTTTTGAGCTTTCATCAGGAAGGAATGTCAACATACTAAAATCGATTTTGGTTAAGGATGTAATGCATCCCGATATTTTTATGGTACCTGCAAGCTTGCCGGTTCCCTCACTTATAAGTCAACTGGTTGAAAAGCCTTATAACGTAGTATATATAACAAACCCTCAGAATAAAATTATTGGGGTAATAACCGATAACGAAATCAGACCGATCATCACAGAGTATGAAACACTTAGCAAAATGTTGGTTGCAAACGATATTGCAATCCAAAACATAGTAACAGTAAATGAAAATGATAATCTTGATTATGTTTTCAAACTGCTGGGCAGCAGCTCTATCCATCAATTCCCGGTTAGTGACAGCAGCGGAAAAATTATCGGAACAATTAAAAGACGGGATGTAATTGCCGCTTACAATGAAGCCACAATGAAAATGAATGTTAGGGATAGTTTTGCAACCGAACTACGCGCTATTGATAAAACCAATGTGTCCAAAGTGGCTGATGGATATTCAATAATTGAAAAACCTGTCCCGCACTCTTTTATCGGTAAATCAATGATAGACCTCCGTTTTAGAAATGCTTACGGACTGGAAATATTAATGGTAAAAAACAAAGCCTCTATTCTTTCAGATGACGAAGATGATAAAATAATTATTCCAGATCCTAATTATAAATTTACTCATGATGATGTTCTTGTGTTATTTGGTTCAGATGAGAATATTAAGAAGTTCAATGAATTATATTAGCTAATTTCGATTTTCTCCAGAAAAGCTGGGCACGGAGTTACACAAAGAAAGGACAGAGAAAAACGATTAATAGTAAAATCCATCTTTCATCACAAATTCATCCAGTAATTTGATCTCTGTTCCCATTTCACTTCTCGAATCTCCTTTGGGAAACGAGCCGTACATTTTTACAATTACAGAATCTTTTCTGGCATCAAAAATCGTATAGTTGAATGCTCTATATCCCACAAAGTTTTTGAAACGCTGGGAATTTTTTCCCTGACCAT
>QILJ01000060.1 GCA_003233295.1 Ignavibacteria bacterium
GGGACGGATGGAGAATTAACTCCATGTGGGGCACGTCAAGCGAAGATTTTTATATAGTAGGCAATGGTGGTAATATAGCTCATTACAACGGGAGTAAATGGACAAAGATAGAAAACCCCGAAGTGGTAAACGGGACTGATTTGGATATTTATGATATATGGGGAGATTATGACGAGAAGAAAGGAAAGTATGAGATAATAGCGGTTGGAGGCTATCCAAATAGTAATAATAGAAAAATTCTAAAAATATCGAGAGACAAGGTTGTGGAACTACCGACAAACGGAATTAATTGGTCTTTGGTAGGAATATGGTTTAAAAGTAATAAATGCTATTACACTGCCGGGGATGGGATATATTATAAACATCTATTATCCGATAATAATTGGGATTCATCATTAGAATCGATAACAAAATATTATACAGGAGCAATAAGAGGAATATCGAGAAATGATATATTTCTTGCCGGTTCTTATGGAGAAGTACTACATTTTAACGGCAAGGCATGGAGAAGTTATAGAGGGAACGCATTGCCCGACGAAGCAAATTTAATGAAAGGAATTTCTTATAAAGGGGATATAGTAAGTATTGTAGGTTTAGACGGAAGAAGAGGAATAATATATATGGGCAAAAGAAATTAGGAGGTGAAAGCCGAAACAAAAAATACTAAAAATAAAAAGCCCCGGTGATGACGGCACCGGAGCTGTGATGCAAATAAAGCGTGTAGCTCTACGAAAGCCCGACAGCCCGGCAAGCTGTCCAAATCGCTTTTTTTTTGCTATATAAATCTAATAATTCTCCGTCATATTTGTTTAATAATTTTACGGAGTAAAAAATGTTAAAAAAGGTATTATTTATTCTACTTATATTTGTTCAAATTCTTTTGAGTCAAACACAACAAAACACCGGTCCATTAAAAGCAGCTTTTGGACGGGAAGTAATTTTCAAATGGCAAACTGGAGATTTTGTACAAACAAACAATTTAATTAGTAATCAGAATGCATACTTGAGAACATATAACAAATATGGAGATAGCAGATGGTTCATTTTCTTTCAATGGACGTTAACCGATGATATCATACCTGATAGTTCAACTATAGATTATGTGCAGGTTAACACAAATTATATTCCCTCTTTGGATTATATTCAATTGGGGCTTTATCATAACGATAAAGATATAACTAGTGCAAATCTAAGTTACGGTAATTCAAAGACAGAGATATATTCAAATCTAATTGCATCTGTAATTTCCGAAACGTCACCGCTAATATTTGATACAAATACAGATATGGATACGGAATTACTAAAGTCGGTTGTGCAAAATGCGCTTCCAAGCGATAGATTGGTTTTGGTTATAGTTACCCAGCAAGGAGGTGATGGAGTTGTAAAGGATATTGGTTTTCCAACGTTAACTATAACATATACTCCGCCGCAGCAAAATGTTACAGTAAAGCAAAAACTTTCAAGTGGGACTGAATTTGGACAGATAGGATATTGGGAGACCAACCAATGGCAAAACTATCCTTCGGGTCATACTTTTCCATTCGGAATCAATAACACCGAATACTTGCAATCCGAAACTACTATTTACAATAATGAAAAATTTAATAATTGGGAGGATAACATTTCTTCATCTTACATTAATTTTAACAATTATTTGGTAAGAAAAAATGTAAATCAACTTGTTTCAAGTTTTGATCATGTGGACCAGGTAAGTATAAATTTTTCATCTGAAAACATATCAAATCAATATGGTTCAATTAAATTAAAAGATCCATGGTTTAGGGATGATAATTCAGATCCGAAAGGAAACAGAAATAGAGGAACAAATGCAATTTGGCATTCATATTCATCTCCTTTAAATGTTGCAACTTCCGGCGCACACCAAGGCGTCTTCCTCGGGCAAAATCCTACATTTGACTCACAATTGCCAATTTACTCCGTCAAAGCCGTAAGCCCGCAGACAGTAAATATAAACGGAAGTAATCACAAATTTTATTTTCAATACTGGAGTGGAAGCAGTGCGTCGTTCCAAGATTCAAATGCTTTAAAAACTCCGGTAGTGTTTAACAGCTCCGGTGCAACGGTAAAAGCCGTAATGAAGGGAACGCAGCTATCGAATGATGCAGAAGCATTTGCAAACGGCAGCCAGAGAAAAATAGTACGCACACCGGATGGTACAATGCATTCGGTTTATGAAAGCATGGGGCATATATGGTACGAGATAAGCACAGACAACGGCACAACCTGGCGGATAATGAACGGCGGTCGGCCCTTGGATAGCGGAGTGGGTAAACTTCCGGCAATTGATTATACACATTGGACAGGTTATGACCGCGGCGTAGCTTATAAAATTTATGTTGTTGTTATCGTTTACCAGGAAAACTACGGTAACAATTATAAAATTAAAGCCGAAGAATATGAAACGGATGAGCAAAAGCTTGATTTCCCGATATTTAAACTCGTCGATTCATTAGATATATTTACCTCACCGGAAAGCTTCTCCAACAATGTAAACCCTGTTATCGCTATGAACTTATATAACACAGCAACAATTGTTTGGGAAACAAAAGCCGGCAACGGTTTGTATTATGTTGAAGCCGCACTTAACTCAAGTAAAATTTACTTAACCACTTATCCGGCAATCATACCGGGCACATCGGCTAATTCTACAAACACTACAATAGCGGCAAGTAAGGCTGCAAACAGCGGCGGCAATTTTCAAATTGCTTATGAAGAAAACAATGCAATAAAATATTTATACTTTGATGGAAGTAACTTTAGCGCAGCTCAAACAATATCAATAGGCAGCTATCCCCTTAATCATAGACCTTCAATTATTGCATTAGCAGACGGTTCGGCAAGGGTTGTCTGGCAAGGATATTATTTTCCCGGTTCCAATGCCATATTGGTTTTCAGGTCTTCGAACTATAACCATTTTTGGTACTTCGGTAACGATGTACGCACCCCTAATATAAGGATTACCGACAACCAAGCGGGTTATTTCCCTATTTGGACGGAAGCTTATGATAACTCTACTAAGTTTACAGACAGCCATTTGTCGACTATATACAACTTAAATACAACCGGGCAGCAGGTACAACTTAGCAACGGAGCAACAAAGAACGATATGTATGCATTGGTTTTTAATAACACAACATCACCGTATTATTTCAGGACTACGTCAAGCCTCGGCAGTATAGATTTGCAGAAAACGACGGCATCATCAAAATTAGATATCGGTAGAGGTGGAGTTGTAGTTAAAAACGGTGTGGGATATTTCTTTTCTCTCAGGATAAAGCTTGATAATGAGGCGGTAAAATTTGTAAAAGCTGCCGATACGGTTGAAATAAATAATTTAACGGAACTAAACAAATATTTAATAAGTGAGCCGTTCACACTATTGAACGATTCAAAATTTGATTACTCCGTTATTTACGGTGTAACCGACTCACTCAAAGCAAATAAAGTATTGAAAGACAATGAATCGATTTCTTATAAGTTAGAATTGGTATCTGCAAGAAGCGGAAAGAAAATCGGCGGTTTTGATGATATAACCTTTAATAATACTGCTATGCCTTTCCGCCGCATTGATCAATCTTACCAAGTAAATACGGCTGGAATAGGAACTAAACAAGTGAGATTGAAATTAATCGTAGAGAATGATTTTAAAGGTAAGTATTTCTTAACGGAAAGCTACTCGGATGAAAACACCTCGTTGCAAAAAAGAAAAATAAAACAGATAAGTTACCGGGGAGTCTCGGTAATTAAGGAATACGCGCTCGCTCAAAACTATCCGAATCCGTTTAATCCAACAACAATGATTAATTATCAGATTCCGAAGAGCGAAGAAGTAACATTAAAGGTGTACGATGTACTCGGACAAGAAGTAGCTGTATTGGTAAA
>QILJ01000364.1 GCA_003233295.1 Ignavibacteria bacterium
TCTGCAACTTCGCCAAGGTTTTCGTTTTCAACTGCCTGCATAGATGCAACTGGGTCAACTGCCGCTACAATTGTTTCTCCATTATCATTTACGTAAACGATTACATTGCAAGGCAGCATCAATCCGATTTGTTCTTCTGCCTGCAGAGATTTATAAGCAAACGGAGGATTGCAGGCACCGAGGATTTTATAAGGCTTATAATCAACATCCAGTTTTTTCTTCAACGTTGCTCTAACGTCTATCTCAGTTAGAATTCCGAAACCTTCTCCTTTTAATTCCTCTGTTACTTTTTCAATTGCCTCATCAAACGTTACATCTAATGTTTTTGAAAAATAGTATGACATTTTTGTTCTCCTTATTTTATTCTACATGATTTATTGTTGATAAATTTCTTCCATTAACCAACGGATTTAGAACTTGTTGAAAAATCATAAATACTAAGGGATATAACCATGCTCCAAGTTCAGCAATGATTCCCTATCGTCAAATTGACTGTTCCATATCTGCTCAATTGAATAGACCAGGGCAACTTGAAAACGTGTTTCATTACTGCCTAATAATGTTTTCAGGTCTCCTTCATTCTTGCTGTATTGTATCTGAAAGCCGATGTCAAAATTTGCACCCAGCCTATAGAAAGTATTAAAGATTAACTGCAATTGATTTGTACTATTTACTACATTGGTAAAATCTTTATAACCCGCTGAAACAGAGATCTGCAGCGTTGGTCTTTCCATTTTTCTTAAAAGATACCGAACACTTGCGAATGCAGAAACAGAAGCCGTGCGTGTCATAGAATAGTTATCAGTAATACTTGTTATCTCATCAAAACCTTTGTTATAAATTACTTGTCCCCTTACATCAAGGAAATAAACCGGATCTCTCAGAACATTAAGTATTGTTGAAAATGAAACATTAGTCAGCATCTGATCTAATTCATTAGTATTGTTTGGTCTATCGGTTAAAAAATTATTTATTCCTATTCCAATCTGCTGAATTACCGGGCGTTCCCATAACTGCGAAGCCGGAACTCTATACATAAACGACAACCCTAAGGCGTTTAGATTAAAATCAGTTTCAACGGTCTCAGGCGGTTTGGGAGTTTCGGTAAAATGTTCGCCATGAATTTGTAAACGGTAACGCTGTGCAAAGATATGAGTATATTCCAATACATTTCCATATTGATTATCTTCGGTATTAGCGCCAGACGAAAATGGATTAAGTACATCGGTAAAATATATTGCATCATCATCCCGCAAAGTCGGGAACTCAATTAACGAGCTTGCTACTCTTGAGCGACCAAGTTTAATAATATTCGTTCTATCATCTAACTGGATAAAAGTTTGATGAAAAAATATCTGTCCTAGATCAGAGTTGGCATCAGGGAACTGCATACCGATCACAAACCGTCCGCGAAAATTGTTGTATAATTTCTGACGAAATCCGAATAATATTCCGGAGTCGGAAAAATCATTAACAGCCGAAGTAGTTTCCCCCGAACTTACATTAAGATTAACCGACATAACGCCACGCGCACCAAGCTGAATCTCAGGGCTGATCTGTCCAAAGATATTGCTGAATGCAAAGACACTTATCAAAAAGAGCACCGTTCTAATAAACTTTTGTTTTAACATCAGAATGTCTCCTAAAATTTAATTCTATTTATTTCAACCAATTATTCATCCAGAGCAACAATAGGTAATGAAGGCAACCCCATTTTTTTAGCCATCATATTCAACTCGGCTTCTTTAGCCGGCATATCCTCATAAACCAGAGCGAGCAGATTTCCGCCGGGATAAAGCCCGTTATTTGTAACCCGACGTGTATCATGATCGTGGAAAGTCCAGATACCCCTATTATTTCCTTCAATTATAATATCCAAAGTTTTACCAGGGCTTAGTCTAAGAGTATTCATCTGCTCAGGATTTTTTATTGGGATCCCGTCATTACAAACCTGCCAGAAATCATGACCGTGTAGGTGAAGATAATGTTCCTCCGTACCGGCATTGATCAAACGCACCCTGATATTTTCACCTTCCTTGATATAGATATTCGGCGTCATCGGATATGACTTACCGTTAACAGTGAACCAATTAGGGCGAGGAAGCTCATCCAAAGAACGCCGGTTTACAACATATGGCGGAAGATATCCGTTATTTACAGCTTGAACAAGCTCATCTTTTGTGTTGAAAGTTGCAAACCGCTCCTTGTCAAATCTGCCGTTTTTCACCAAGAACATTCTTTCCTTCATCCGCTCGAGCATTGCATTTAATTCATTACGAATAAAGTTTGAATCGTGGGCAGAATACACGAGTGTATATTCCCGTTCGTATGGGAAAGATTTCTTAATTGGATCATCCGGATCTTCAATAATAAAGCTGCCATACATTCCCGACTGCATGTGGAGCAAAGTTCCCCAATGGCAATGATAGAAATGAGTGCCATACGGTTCTGCGGTAAACTCATACACAAACTCCTGACCGGGCATAACCGGCATTTGTGTAACATACGGAACACCGTCCATACGCCACGGTACATATATTCCATGCCAGTGAATTGTGTGGTTTAATTCTGTTTTGTTTTTGAATTTCACACGCACTTGATCGCCTTTATTTACCCGTAATTCAGGTCCGGGTATATGTCCGTTAAATGCCAGCGTATGAAACTTAAATCCCGGTACAACTTCCTGCTCAACTATTTCAACATAAAGTTCAAATTCTTTAACACCGTTATTCATTTTAGGTTTTAAAACCTTCGGGAATTTCTTCTGATTATTTTTTATTACTGCTGCTGAAAGAAATGAGCTTGATAAAAATGATGCAGCCGCTACCGTTGAAGTGACTTTAACAAAATCGCGCCTTTTCATTTTGTCCTCCTTACAAATAGAAAATTCTTTCGAATAATTTAAGGAATAATTTTATTCGTTCCTAAAAAGAATTTATATAATGAGTAATATTTTGCAGAATTAATAAATAACCATAATTGCGACCTATGGAAGTACAAAGAAGCAGAAATAACAACTCCAGAAGGGATGGAATAAAATTTCTGAATTTATTATAACTTATCCGTAAACGTCATTTAATATTTGTTATTATATACATTCTTAAAATATCACTCCAATAAACATTCTCAACAATATCTATGAATCCTGCTTTTTTAATATTATCCGTTGTATTTCTATTTATATTAAAACCGAATAATTTCACTGGTATTGGATTAAATAAATCTAAAATTGGTCCTATTATTTTTTTATTACTTCTTACATGTTCCAGCAAATAAATCTTTCCACCAGATTTACAAATTCTCCTAAGTTCATTTAATCCTTTTACAGGATCGGGAACAGAACAAAATACAAAAGAGCCTATAATAGTATCAAAAACATTATCTTCAAAAGTTGTTGATTGAATATCCATTTCAAGAAAAGTTATATTCTTCTTATTGGGGAATTTCTTTTTAGCTTTAGAAAGCATACCAGGACTAAGATCAATTGCAGTAATATGAATATTATCATGATAATATTCTAAATTTTTCCCTGTACCAACACCAATTTCCAATACATTGCCTTCTGCATAGCGAACAAGGTCAGGCCTGAACTTTGCAAAGAATGTTTCCATAGGTAATTCAAAAACGTCATAAAATTTTGAATACCTATTATATCTTTCTTTAATTGTTTCAGTTCCAATCCAACTCATTTTACTATCTTAAAACCTAATAAAAATATTTCAAAACATGTTCGCCCAATAATTCTATTCCAGATTTATCAAACAGATTAAATACTTGGCTCTATGAAAACAAGTTTCAACAGTTTACGGCAGTCTCTCCATGTTCAGCCTTTCCATGTCTGCACCAAACACAATCACAATTCTTATGTAAACACTGCTTATCTATCAACCTGCTTTTTGATAAAATATTTTTTTCGTGGTTGACTGATTATAATGTTTTCTTAACGGAGGAATAACATCGGAATAGCTACCTAACTTTGACAAAATAAATGAGTATCCATAATTTGTAAAATGAGCAAATAAAAACCTGTTAGCCAAAGAAGTCTGCAATTTCGGTCTGAGATGTTTTTCGCATAGGTCCTTATAATCTTGTTTATTAATGATACTTTGAGCCGCATAATAACCTGAAAGCATAGCATACTTAATTCCAAAACCCCAAAGTGCATCTTGAAAGCCTGCATTTTCACCCACATATAAAATTCGGTCATTTTTTGAATATATTGGTTCAGTAAAAAAATTCACAAACCCGCCGAATTCTTTAGGCGCGATCTTATCAATATTCAATACAGAGTCCATTGCACTTAAAGCTCTATTATAATAAAGTTTTTCATTCTTAAAATCTTCAAAAAGACATGTGGCAAAAGTTGCTTTACCATTATTTACAAGCAGATAAGCGTAAGCTTTAGGAGCTATTTTATTATCAAGAAAACCAACAAATATATTTTTGTAAGACGTGTTAAAAACCATTCCCTTCGCTATTGCATCGGCGGCTTTGGGACCGGTACCCACAATCGCTAACCCGTCTTTTACAGAATCAAGTTTTTGTCCCCAAAAAATATTTACACCGGCTTCCTCAGCTTGTTTAAGAAGTCCACGATCAAGTGAGTTTTCACTAGAGCCTCTTTCAATTAAGTAAAAAAGCGGGCGGGATGTTTTTACCTTTACTTGTTTTAGATTAGGTCCGTAAAAAATTCCATCGTTGCCATAATATGGATGACACAAAAAATTTATTTTTATACCTAGATTACTTAAAATATCTAAAGTATCTTCTTCGTCAGACCAGTTTTCGAGTCCTTGAAAATCACCATTGAAGCGAAGTCCAACATTGTTATTCTGCTCGTACAGATTTACATTATAGCCGGCTTGTCTTAAAGCAATTGAGGCTGTTAATCCAGCCGGACCCGCACCTACAATTGTTATTTGTTTATTTGTATCCATTATTCTTTGCCTTTTGTCATGTGTCTTTTACAGTAACATGGCTCTCAAGACTTGAACTGTAGGTTGAACCACTTTCTTAATATATAAAATTTCAAAATAAAACGTCGTTTAATTATTAGTACTTTCCCTTTTCAACAATTAATATTTTCCTCTTCTGCAAAAGAGCAGTCAAAAACTGCTAAAATAAACTATCCGAATTTATAAGATACACCGAACCCGCCCCGCGGGTAACGCCAGTCAATATTACTGTACTGACAAGCTATTCTGCATGTTCCGCATTCAAGGCAAGCATCATAATTCACTTCAATTTCGCCGCGTTCTGCATCAAAATCATAAACACCGCTGGGACATATATATAAACACTGCTGTAATTCGCAGTTCAGACAAACCGACATATCTTTAATAACAAGGTGCGAACCCCCTATCTCGTCAATTTTATAACCATCCAAATATAATTTATCTTCTAATCTCATCCTACATTTCTCCATAATTTGAATAAGTCTTTAATTAAATTACTTACACCAATTTGGTTTTTCATATTCTTCCAAAGTAATTTTTCCTTGTCGTTTTTAGAAATGCCGTTTACATTTAATATTTCATAGGCTGCATCATTTATTAATTTAGGATATTGCTGAAGCAATCTTTTGTTATGCTGCAGCAATGACGGAACACCCTTATACTTTTTAAGATCTTTCATTACAAAACTTTCTTTTAACTTTTCTTCATACAGCGATAAGGACTTTTCGGAAAAGTCTCCGGTTTTGGCAGCTTCAAGATATGTTTCAGCAGCAAATTTTCCTGAAGTTACTGCAAGGTTTGAACCCTCTCTATGAATTGCATCAACCATCATAGCTGCATCGCCGGCTATCATTACTCCGTTGCCTACAAGCTTAGGCATATCTTTATACCCGCCTTCAGGTATTAAATGAGCAAGATACTCTTTAGTTTCACCGCCGTCAATTAAAGGCGCTACCGAAGGATGTGCTTTAAATGATTCCATTAGATCATTAGGATTTATTTTATTTTTAACTAAATCTTCTACAACCATACCAACGCCAAGTGAAATAGATTTTTTATTAGTATAAATAAAAGCCATTGCTTCGCCATTAAAAAAGTTTCCGGTTACCTCAATAGTTACACCCTCGCCGGATTTAACATTAAACCGCTCATTTATTATTTTTTCGTCAAGTCCAATTACTTCC
>QILJ01000301.1 GCA_003233295.1 Ignavibacteria bacterium
TTCGGCAGAGGTTCAAATCTCCATTGCCTCAGTGAACTGATAGCTGCCGTTTCTAACTTAGTATCGGCTTTTATTAAAGGGAAAATATTTCCGACTGTTCCATCAGGCAGAATTGTAAAACGCAATTTTACATCTATCTCTTTAGAAACACCGGATGGGTACTGAGGAATTATGTAACTATAAATCTTGCGCATTCCCTTACCGCCGAAGTCAATATCAAATCCGAACTTACCTGTTCCCTCGCCTGTCAGCTCCCGTCCCTTTGCTACTTTCTCTTTATCAGAATTCTTCTTGTCTGTTTTTTTTGTCGTTTCCTTTTTGCTTTTTTTTACAACCGGTGTAACTGGATTGGTCTCATCAATATTGATAGTTTTAGGAACTTCAACTTTTTTTTCTATTTTTTTCTTTCTAGGCAGATTCTTCTTTTTACTTTTAGAAACCGCACCTGATGAACTTAGTTTTCCGAAAGTCCCAAACCCTACGGTCACATATTCATCCGTAGTATACTCTGGATTGAAACTTAACGCCATAAATATCAACAGTATCACTAAATGAATAGCAATTGATATCGCGGCTGATTTATATTCATTCTTCTTCCAAAACATCAGTAAGTTTCTTTCTCCGTTTCAATTGTAAACTTGTCAATACCAACTCCTTTAGCCGCATCAATCACTTTTATAACCAAGTCTATATTTGTTGCTTTATCAGCACGAATAATTACATTCTCTTCAGCGGCATTCTGCTTTATGCTTTCTAACTTTAGAGCTAAAGCATCCATGGTAACTTCATCTTGCCCGACATAAATTTTACCAAATTCAGTAATTGAAACAACTATCCGCGATGGAACCGTCTGCTCATTATTAACTGCACCCGGCAGTTTGACTTTTACCCCTGTCTGAATTACAAACTGTGACGTAAGCAGAAAGAAGATAAGAAGCAGCATCACAATATCGGTAAGCGAAGAAAAGTGAAACATGCTCAAAGATTTATTTTCCATTTCAAATTTCATATTCTATACCAGAAGGTCTTCGCGGCTGGTCACCCCGTACTTCTTCAATTATATCAACAACATCATTCGAAACTATTTCCATATCAAGCACAAGTTTGTTGATAGAGTTAACAAGATAATTGTAAAAAGTATATGCGATAATACCGACAGCAAGACCAAACGCAGTTGTTAAAAGAGCTTCCCAAATACCACCCGCTAAATCACTTGGGTTTGCTGCTCCCTGCAGATCTTCAATTCTCATAAATGCAGAGATCATCCCTGTAACAGTACCCAAGAACCCAAGCAGCGGAGCTACACCGGATATTGTTGCCAATACTGCTAAACCTTTTTCTAACTTGGTTATTTCCTGCTTGCCTGCACTTTCAATTGCCTCCTTAACTCTTTCATGTCCGAAATGATATTTTTTCAATCCTTTCTTCACAATGTTAGCGGCAGGAGTTCTTTCTTCCATACAGTAATTCAGCGCACCGTCAATATCTTTCTTTTTAAGTAACCCTCGTATCTTAACAAGAAACTGAGGTATATTGGATTTTGATTTTCTTATAACTAATATTCTATCCACAATTATAGTTACGGCAATAACAGAGGCGATAAAGATAAATAACATTACCCATCCGCCTTTTAGAACAATTGATAGTAAACTCATAATTAAACCCTTAAATAATTCTATATACTTTTATAATTTATTACGTTTTAAAAACTGTGCTGCTTCATTTTTCGTGTCAAAATATCCAACTCTTACTCTGTTATAAGTAGCATCTTTCGACTTTATGAAAACTTTATAAATAAATGCATCGAAACCCTTTTTCTTCAATCTCTGTACTTCGTGCTCTGCTATTGTTCTACTTTTCCAAGCTGATACCTGTATAGTATATTTTTTCCCGTCAAAATAAATTCGATCAGTTATTCTAACATCATTAGGAATTTTTCTGTACAAACCGGTATAATTCGTTTTTGGTGCTTGCTTTGGAATTTCTTTTTTAACCTGTTTTGCACTTTCGTTCTTTAACAGCGCAGCTTCCGAAGTTGTTTCTTTACTTTTCATACTATCGGTAATAGTTGTGTCAACTTTTACTGCGGGCGGAACAGGTTTTTGCGGTGTCGTTTCCTTCTGCGCTACAAAAGTTTGGGTTTTCGGTGGAGTTGTGCTTGGCGCAGATGTAAAATAAATTATAGCAACCAAAAGAATTACAAAAACCGCTGCGAATAACAATATTAATAATCGCTTATTTCCCTTATCATCTTTGCGCAAACTGCTTTTAACTTCATCGTAAACAGCTTGACTATTCACGTTTTCTTCAACTTCTGATTTTTCTTCTTCTTTATTTACAAGATCGTTTAATTCATCAAATGGATTTTTATGCTCAGGTTCAGAAGTTGCTTCAATTTCAGATTCCTCACTTACAATATCTTCTTTTTGTTCGTCACTTTTTATTGATTCATCAAAATGAAAATCAGTATCCAGATCTTTTTCACTTTCCTTTACTATTGAATCTTCAATAAGTGAATCATCAAATTCTTCCGCTTCAGAAAACTGCTTTTCAAACTCTTCCATGCTTTTTTCATCAATATCATCCACTGAAATTTCCTCATCGGCAGAAACAAAATCTTTATTCAAAAGTTCATATCCGTCCAGTATAACCCCGGAAGCAACAAGCTGTTTAATTTTACTCTGAATAGTATTCTCTAATTCTTCATCTGGTTGCCTACTAATTTCACTTTCCGATTCATCGAATATTGTTGAGGGCTTATCGATACTGAGGTTAAATACAGAATCACTAAAAGTTGTTGGTTCTTCATGTATCGATTCAATTTCAAATTTTAAGAAATTTTCATAACCTAGAGGTCTTACGCTTTCAATACTTTTATAAATAAGTATTTTTTTGCTCTTCTTTGATGAGTCTCTTTCCAGGCGCGATACCGGTTCTTTCTTTAGCTGGAAAAACCCGATATTTTCAATCTTAATTGTTTGACTTATATCAAGAACTTCAGAAACCTTTTTTAAAAAGCTTTCGAAAACCTTCTCTGTGTGTTCTTCACTTAACCCAACCGCCTTAAGTATTTTTTCTTTTAATACTTGTTTTCCCATAACTTAATTTCCTCTGTTATTAAAGAGACTACCAGTTATATTCAACACCGAATATAACATCAAAGGGTTTTTCACGGTAATTTTTATATACATAATTATTATTATTCAGAAGATTATCAATCGTAGCTGTTACTGCAAGTGGTTGTGTAATATTATATCTAAGATAAATTGACATATTAAAATAACCTGGCAGTTTCAGGGTATTTTCCAAATTGGCATAATTACCTTCAAAATACTTGAATTCAGTTTTACCAAGCAGATCGTTCGTAAAGGAATAAGTATAACTAAAACTTGCGGTAAATGTAGGCGTATACGGTAATTTTTTACCAGCAGAATTTTTAACATCCTGCATTTCTACATTCGCATATAATTTCCCATAAAGTGGAGTATTAAAAGTTATATTAAAAAATAATGCCACCCTATCAACATCATTAATTAAATTAACATCGAAGATACCGTCAACCAAATTATCCTCAAAATAGAGATAGCTGTTCAACTTGGAAAATGCTACACCACCATTTATTTCAAGCAACCTTTCGTATTCATATTTTATAGCACCGGATATTTTTGAACTCGTTCGCTGAAAAACATTATCAACATCCGCAGCTTTGTAATACCTATTTGTTGCAATAAAGTTATTCACTGTAAGGAACTCTGTCCCACCGTAGTATGATGCAAAAATTGAAACATCTCTCGTGACGAAGAAAGAAGCATCAGCGAATGGAGAGAAAAAGCTGTTTGAACCTTGACCGGAATAATGAATACCTGCTTTAACGTAAAATAGCTCCGATCTGTCGAACTTAACAAACGCATTACCGCCAAAGTAATTGTATTTATTCAAGATCCCATTATTCTTTATTACATCTTGGCTGATTGCCAAACCGTCAAATCCAAGAGCAAAGAGACCGAAATCATATTTAAGAAATAAACTCCAGTCATACCGGTTTTCCTTAACATCATCTTTAGTTAAGTTTACATTACGCCCGCTGATTTTAAATCCATAATTTAAAGTTCTCTTCAATCTGTTAATAAATGAAAGGTTAAATTTCTGGAAATTATTTTCTCTCGCTGCGATCGGAGAGATAGAACCATATAGCTTGTATCCTTCTCTCGCGAATGTTGCATCAAGTTTGATTGAGAGTCCGTGGAACATAAGATTTCTTTTATTGATAAAATAATTGAAGTTAACCTTGCCACCGGAAGTGTTGTATCCGGCATTCGGAATGTACTCGCGGACATTTAAGCCCCAAATGTGTGTATCAAAAAGAAACTGCCCAATACTTTTATTAAAATAAAGATTTCCAATAGGAAGTGTCTGAGCACCAACACCAACTTTTAATAACCCGTTATAACCATGAGGTTCTTTGTAAAGTTCAAGTTCCTTCTTAATTGGACTGGTATAGTCAGTAAGGGTAAAATCTTCCGGGTCATACGTTGGAGTGAGAAATTCATCCGAGATCACGGGGATATATTCAGATTTATTTTTCTTCATTGTCGGAATCGAAACACTCTGAACACCTGTAATAACAAAGTCGGGCAGTTCAATGCTCTGCGAATAATTTTCCTTACTGAGAAACAGTAATGAGATTATTATTGCCAATATGATCGAAAGATTATTTTTCATTTTAATTCATTATTATAATTTATTTAATAATTATAATTTTAAAGTTCAGCCAGCTTA
>QILJ01000277.1 GCA_003233295.1 Ignavibacteria bacterium
GGATTATCGGGACATATCACCGTTGTCGATGGAGTTATGGTCGGTGCACAGGGCGGAGTCTCGAAATCGCTGACCAAACCGGGTAAATACTTTGGTTCACCGGCAAAGAACTATAGAGTTGCTTTCAAGGAAGAAGCTCATATCCGTAATTTAGAAAATTATAGTAAACAGATAAAAGAACTTGAAGCAAAAGTAAAAAAGTTAGAAGAATCATTAAATAAGAATAAGGAAGATATTTGATGTTAGAGAAACAACGAACTATAGAGAAAGAGATTTCGATAGAAGGAACTGGTCTCCATACAGGCGTAAAAACTAAAATGATATTTAAACCTGCTCCCGAAAACTTCGGGATTAAATTTATCAGAGTTGACCTGGGTGACAGACCGGAAATTCCTGCAACAGCAGATTATGTAATCGATGTTTCTCGCGGAACAACTATTGGAATAGGTGAAGCAAAAGTTCACACAATTGAACATGTGCTTGCGGCTATTGTTGGACTACAGATAGATAATATAGCGGTTGAAATTGATGGAATCGAGCCGCCGGTTGGTGACGGAAGCGCTATGCCTTATGTTGAAAAACTTCAAGAAGCCGGTTTTGTTATCCAAAAAGAGAACAAAGATTATTTAATAATTGACGAGACCATTACTTTCCATGATGAAGAAAACCAAGTTGATATTGTAGCTCTTCCTCTGGACGGTTATCGATTAACTGTAATGGTCGATTATATGAATCCGGCATTAGGAAGTCAGCATTCCGGATTGTTCGATTTGGATAAAGAATTCGTTTCAGAATTTGCCCCTGCAAGAACTTTTTGTTTTCTAAGTGAGATTGAACCATTGATTGAGCAAGGTTTAATTAAAGGCGGCAACATTGATAATGCCGTTGTTATTTTAGATCATGATCTTGATGATAAAAAAGTTAATGATATTAAAAAGAAATTGGGTTTGGACATTGACCTTTCTGTAGGTCAAACTGGGTTCCTGAATGAAAAATCTTTAAGATTTAGAAATGAACCCGTTCGGCATAAACTATTGGATATGATTGGAGACTTAGCCTTAATCGGTGCGCCATTAAAGGCACAAATTCTTGCTGCACGTCCCGGTCATAAATCCAATGTTGAATTTGCCAAGAAAATTAGAAAGTTGTACCAGCAGAAAAAAATTGAAAAGAAATATCAGAATGTAAAAAAACAGGGAATAGTATTTGACACTGAAGCAATTCAAAAAATACTTCCCCATCGTTATCCTTTCTTATTGGTCGATAAAATTACTGATCTTGAGTTTAATAAAAGTATACGCGGAGTAAAATCAGTTACTTATAATGAACCCTTTTTTCAAGGACATTTTCCTCAACAGAAAATTATGCCAGGAGTATTGATACTTGAAGCTATGGGGCAATGCGGCGGAATTTTAATGTTGAACTCACTTACCGAAGAAGATCTGAAAACCAAAATTGTCATGTTTATGAAAATTGATAAAGCAAAATTCAGGAAACCTGTTGTTCCCGGTGATCAGCTGATTTTAGAAGCAGAATTAATTGGTAAAAATAACGGGAGATTTGTTTCAATGAAAACAAAAGCATTCGTTGATAACAATCTTGTTTGTGAAGCGGAAATGATGGCTGCAGTAGTAGATAAACAGAATTAAATAATTTAACCAGGTTCAAAATGGCAACAATACATCCAACTGCAATTGTAGATCCGGCGGCAAAATTAGATAAGAATGTAACAATCGGTCCTTATGCTTATATAGAAGGCGATGTCGAGATAGGTGATGGAACTGATATCGGACCGCATGTATGTATTTATAATGGTGCAAGAATTGGTAAAAATGTGAAAATTTTTCAATCCGCCGCTGTATCAAATCAGCCTCAAGATCTCAAATATGCCGGGGAAGAAACATTTTTTTATGTTGGCGATAACTCCATAATAAGAGAGTTTGTTACCCTGCACAGAGGAACAATTGATACCGGAAGATCAAAGATCGGTAAGAACTGCCTGATCATGGCTTATACACATGTAGCACACGACTGTGTAATCGGGAATAATTGCATAATTGCGAATGCTGTTCAAGTTGCCGGACATGTAACTATTGATGACTGGGTTATTGTTGGAGGCGGTTCATTGCTTCACCAGTTTGGGTATATTGCTGAACATAGTATGCTGCAGGGAGGCTCACATGTTTCAAAAGATGTTCCCCCGTATGTTCTTGCTAAAAATGTTCCGTTTCAATATATGGGTTTGAATACAATAGGATTGAGACGCAGAGGTTTTTCTAATGAAGATATTGCCGCTATTAAAGATGCGTACCAAATTTTATATTTTTCCGGATTAAATATTTCTGATG
Source organism: Ignavibacteria bacterium (assembly GCA_003233295.1). Next base: position 2,349 of record QILJ01000277.1, read on the forward strand.
CGAGGCAAAGATTAATTGACGAATTTGATAACAAATATGTAACTAACATTATTAAGTTTATCGACAAACCTAAAAAGAGAAGTATACTTACAAAATGAAATGGATGTTTATAGATAGTGGTAAAAATAGCGGGAAATATAATATGGACTTTGATATTTTCCTTTCCCGGCACTGTGCGGAAAATCAAGTATTCTTTAGACTTTACCGCTGGGAACCTTATGCCATTTCGATCGGTGCAAATCAGAGCTTCGAAGATATTGATACCGAAAAAGCAAACGAAGATAATATTGACGTAGTAAAAAGACCTACCGGCGGCAGAGCGATTCTTCATGCCGAGGAGTTAACATATTCAATTGTTCTGCCGGTTAGTTTTGGTTTTACAGCGAGGGAAGTTTACAACAAGACATCCGTAGCTTTATCAAAAGGTTTAGGAATGTATGATGATAAATTAAGGTCTGTTGAACTCGAGAGTCATCAGCCGGACTTCAAAAATGAACTTATTCAACCCTCCGGGGCGCTTTGTTTTGCTAGTACTGCAAAAAGTGAAGTTAAATTTAACAACAAGAAGTTGATCGGCAGCGCACAGAGAAAAATGAACGACGTTATTCTTCAGCACGGTTCAATTCTTTGCGGAAAATTTCACACGAAACTGCCTTACTATCTTTCGGATAAATCATCGGTCAAAAGTTTACTGGATGAATTACAGAGTAAAACTACCGAAATTTCTACAATCACAAATCAAGATATTAATTATTCAAGGTTGTCGAATTCAATCCTAACAGCTTTTGAAATCGAATGGAATATTTCATTTGAACTAGACAACCATTTTATTGAGAATGAATTTGAAAAGAGTAATCTGCTTATACATGAAAATGCTTAACAAAATCATACTGTTTCTTTCTCTATTTTCCCCTCTCTTTCTTCATGCGCAAGATCTTCCTCCTATGAAGCATTTTCTTGAAGGAACTGTTGTAAGAGATATTTGCGATGATGGAAAAAATATTTGGGTTGCTACTAATGGCAGCGGAATTTACAAATATGATTTGAAAAAGAAAAAGTGGCAGAACTTTTCCACTAAAAACAAAAAGTTATCATTAAATTTTTTCTATACGATTGCTGCTAATAAAGACTTTGTGTGGGCTGGTTCATCTGACGGTCTCTTTATCTATAACAAGAAACGCAAGAGATGGACAAAACGAAAATTTGGTAAAGGGGGTCAGCTGAGTAATTGGATACGCGATATTGAATATGATCCATACATTAAAGCAGTTTGGATCGGGAGATTTAAGTATCTAACTAAATACGATTTAAAGAAAAGAAGGTTTACGGATTATGATCTTACTACAAACAATGATGTTAAGACCAATACTATAAAAGTTGTAAAGTTAGATGGTGATAGTCTTGTTTGGTTCGGCTCTGAAGACGGGCTTCACAAGTATGATAAATCCCGCAGTATTGATAGTAAAGGAACGATGTCGTTCTATGATAATAATTTGAACTACTTTAGAGGCGAAGGTGATGCCGTTT
>QILJ01000110.1 GCA_003233295.1 Ignavibacteria bacterium
AATTGCCACAAACCCGCCTATAAGAAGCACAGTAAAAGCAATTGCAAGCCAATTGAAATACTTGTCAATAAATTTTGTTATTGGATCGCCGAATTTCCAGATCAAAAATGCAACCAGAAAAAATCTTCCTGCTCTGCTTATAATTGAAGCAATGATAAACAAAACAAGATTTATATTAAAAGCTCCGGCAGTAATTGTAAATACTTTATAAGGTATCGGAGTAAAACCGGCTGTGAAGATTATCCAGAAGTTCCATTTATCATAAAGGCTCTGAACATCGAAAAATATTTTTTCTGTTAATCCCGGGATGTTATTAAAAAAGAAAATCGCAAAAGGAGAAAACTCGCCCTGAACACCCCACCAAGCGAAATAACCTATTGAGTAACCCAACAGCGCTCCGGTAACAGAACCTGCGGTTGAAATAGCGGCGAATTTAAATGCTTTCTTTCTTGCTCCTAAAACCAAAGCAATTAAAAGGGCATCTGGAGGAATAGGGAAAAATGAAGCCTCGGCAAATGCCAATAGGAAAAGAGCAATCGCTCCGTAAGGGGTTTCTGCCCAATGCAGCATCCAGTCGTAAAGTTGTCTAATAAATTTCATATACAATAATGTTAAAAATCGAATTGCTAATAATACGAAAAATTGATTTTTTATATGGATCAAAATTTGTCAATTAACAAAAAATACAATAGTTTACAGTATAAATATTTTACCAGCTTGTTATGACAGTTACAAAAAAAGAACGCTTACTCTCACTCGATATTTTCCGCGGTATTACAATACTGCTGATGATCTTAGTCAATAATCCCGGTTCATGGTCACACATTTATTCGCCCCTGGAACATTCAAAATGGAATGGGTGTACTCCTACCGATCTTGTATTCCCATTTTTCCTTTTTATTGTTGGTGTAACAACAGCTTTTTCGTTGGGTAAAATAAAAGAGGAAAAACATGAATTAAAACCGGCGATCATTCGTTTGGTAAGAAGAAGCGCAACACTTTTTTTCTTAGGACTGCTTCTAGGCGGATTCCCGCACTATGATCTCAGTCATATCAGAATTCCAGGTGTGTTGCAGAGAATTGCCGTTGTTTATTTCTTTACCGGATTGATTTTCCTAAAAATGAAGAAAGAGCATTTGGTTTATCTTTTGTCGTTTCTGCTTTTACTTTATTGGGGATTGATGACTTTAATTCCGGTACCTGGTGTTGGATATGCAAATCTGGAGCCGACTACAAATCTTGCCGCTTGGTTAGACAGAACTATAATGGGCAATCATTTATGGAGTGGAACAAAGGTTTGGGATCCTGAGGGAATACTAAGTACAATTCCGGCAATCGGAACGGCTTTGCTTGGAGTATTAACCGGGTATTGGCTGAAAAGTGATAACGATAAAACGACCAAAGCCGTATGGATGTTTTTCTACGGTGTTACGCTGATGGCGCTTGGTTATGTCTGGGATCTCTGGTTCCCGATAAATAAAGGGATCTGGACCAGCTCGTATGTTATCTATACAGGTGGGCTTGCATTAGTATTTCTCGCTTTCTGTTACTGGCTAATAGATGTCCAAGATAAAAAGTGGTGGATAAAACCTTTTCACATTTACGGCACAAATGCAATAGCGGTCTTTTTCCTCTCAGGATTGATGGGAAGATTGTTATACTTAATAAAAGTTGAAAGTCCGTCCGGTGAAACGGTTACGCTAAAGACATATATTTATCAAGAAGTATTCCTTCCTTTCTTCAGCCCGATAAACGCTTCATTGATGTATGCAATTACTTTTATATTACTTTGGCTTTTTCTGATGTGGCTGCTTTACAGAAAAAACATATTTATAAAAGTTTAGATACTAAAAAATCTTATTTAGAATTTGCATTTATTCTTTTCCTAAAGTAAATTAAAATATGACATAATAAGGAGATTGAAATGCCAACATCAAAAACATTTAAAACGGTTCCCGCTCTTTATAACTACTTAGTTGAAGATTATGGACCAAATGCTGATCATGGAATTTTAAAACATAAAATTGATGGAGTTTACACCGATATATCTTATAAGCAATTCAAAGAAGAAACCGAATCTTTTGCAATGGGATTAGCATCGCTTGGAATAAAACGGGGTGATAAAGTTGCTATCATAGGTGAAAACAGACCGGAGTGGGTTTATTCGGATATGGCGATCTTAGGCTTGGGCGGTGTAGATGTCCCACTATATCCAATATCTACATCTGAAACTATTGAGTTTATTTTAACTAATTCAGAAGCTGTTGGAGTAATTGTCTCTAATCAATTTCATCTGAATAAAGTATTAAAGGTAAAAGAAAACTGTAAGCAATTACGATTTATTATTGTAATGAATGAGGTTGATTTAACTGAACCCAACGTCTATCTTTTTAAACAAGTGCAGGAGATGGGAAGAGAATTTGCAAAAGAGAATGAGAATCATTTCAAAGATAATATAGCATTATCTCATGAAAACGATCTGTGCACATTCATCTATACATCTGGTACTACCGGTGAACCTAAAGGAGTAATGTTAACGCATAAAAATATAATGTCAAATGTAAATGCAGTTCATGAAATTATTGAGATTGACTCTTCTGATCTGTTTCTATCCTTTCTTCCGCTTTGTCATGTTTTTGAAAGAATGGCTGGTTATTACACTGCACTTTCAAGCGGAGCTCAAATTGCTTATGCCGAGAGCATTGAAAAAGTTGCATCAAATCTTATAGAAGTAAAACCAACTATAATGACTGCTGTTCCAAGACTATTCGAAAGAATGTATTCAAAGATCATTAAAGGAGTTGAAGCAGCGCCTGAAAAGAAACAGAAAATATTTAGATGGGCTGTTGAAATTGGCACAAAATATAAGAAAGCAATAAAGACCGAGGCAGGCGTCCCGATAATGCTGTCGTTAAAACATAAACTTGCGGATAAACTGGTTTTCAGCAAGGTTAGAGAAAAGACGGGCGGCAGATTAAGGTTCTTTATTTCCGGTGGAGCAGCTTTGGCGAGAGAATTAGGCGAGTTTTTTGATGCCGTGGGTATTTTAATTCTTGAGGGATACGGTCTTACAGAATCTTCTCCGGTAATAGCAGTTAACAGACCTTACAACTATAAATTTGGAACGGTTGGTCAAACTATGCCAGGCGTTGAAGTTAAGATAGCCAGCGATGGTGAGATTCTTGCTTACGGACCTAACATAATGAAAGGGTATTACAAAAATGAAGCTGAGACTCAAGCAACAATAAAAAACGGATGGCTTCATACGGGAGATATTGGTGTTTTTGACGCTGAAGGATTTTTAATGATCACAGATAGGAAGAAGAGTTTGTTCAAGACCACTACCGGGAAATATATTGCTCCGACTCCTATTGAAAATCTATTCCTCGGAAGCAAATATATTGACCAGTTTATAATTATTGGTGATAGAAGAATGTATATTACTGCGCTAATAGTTCCTGATTATGAAGCTCTAAAAGAATATGCTGATGCACATCGTATCCATTATGATGATCCAAAAGAGTTAACACAGATGAAACAGATATATGAAATGCTGGAAAAAGAACTGGGACAGTTTCAGCGGAAGTTGGCAAATTACGAACGAATTAGAAAATTCACCATTCTTGAGCAGCCATTCACGATTGAGGGTGGTGAAATGACACCTTCAATGAAATTGAAACGCAAAGTAATTGAAAAAAGATATACCAATTTAATTGAGGAGATGTACGAAGGGAAAATGTAATTAATAATAGTTATAGTTAGACATAATCAAAAAGCAGTAAATAAAATATTTACAAAAGCCGCCATAGAATGGCGGCTTTATCGTTAGGAAAATATATGAAGTATGAATTAGTTTTATTTGATGCCGACGGCACCGACGGCACCTTATTCGATTTTGATAAAGCTTCGGAAGAAGCGCTGAAAAAGGCATTACTATTATTCAATATTGATAAATGGAATGCTGACATCTGGAAAATTTATAAAAAGATAAACAAACAAATTTGGGATGAATTTGAACTCAAGCAGATCTCTGCTGCAGATTTGAAACCGGAAAGATTCAGAAGATTTTTTTCTGCAATTTCAGTAACAAAAGTTGATCCCAAAGATTTCAGTGATAAATATTTGCTCTTTCTGTCTCAGGGTACATATCTAATTGATGGTGCGGAAGAACTTGTTGAATGGTGTTACGATAAATTCAAGTTAGGCATTATCACAAATGGATTAACCTCTGTTCAGAAACCTAGATTTAATCAATCTGTTCTGAATAAATATTTTGAGCATTATATAATTTCGGAAGAGATCGGTTTCGCTAAACCCCAACCGG
>QILJ01000268.1 GCA_003233295.1 Ignavibacteria bacterium
TACTATCCAAGGCGGTTTGATTCCCAATATCTTTGTAAAAAACCTTTTCTCATCCATGACCTTATTCTATACCCTTCCTACTATATATTGTGTAGTCCCATTAGAAACCCGGATGCGCCATCATTGTTTGCCTTTGTTATTTTTGTCGTCCGAGTGAATGCATTTCTTAGCGATTTCATATGTATGCAAATGACTGTGGGGCACGTTTAACATTAAACTCTCGTAGCTCTTTATGTTCAGGATATTTCTTTGTCTTTTTCACCTTAATTGCATGGCCAACTTCTTTGCCAGAAAAGTAACTATCATAAAAATCTTTATCTATTCCAGCATGCTCCATTGTTAGAAGCCACAGCTCAGCAATATCAAAAGACAAAATATCATCGATTTCAAATTCACCTATAACCTTACTTACTGGGCTTGAGGCATAAATAACTACCTTTCTAACCCCTGGTTTTTTAAATATCGACCTTCGAAACTCATACTTCTTTTCTCCCGAAAGAATCATTTCTGCATATTTCGGCTTAATTGATAATAAAACTTTCATCTGTCCCCGACTCTCCTAAAATTAGATTAAATTGTTCTTTGGTTATTTCCTCAAAACCGCGAGGAACACTTGTTGTATCGCGTATGACACCCATTTCAATAAGAGACTTCAAATTAGGTCTTTTGGGTAATGAGTATAGGTATAAGAAATTTACAATAAATGGCTTGTTTCCGGGATAATAGTTCCAGTGCTCTCTAAGCTGAGCGTCTGTAAATACACTTCTTTTTCTGCATAAACTTATGAAATCATCCTCACTTGCAATGTTTGTGATTACATTTTCAACTACGCCAATGGTTGTAACAACAGAGGTGTAATATGCACTCATTTCTGGTGTCTTTGTTCTATAAAACACAATTATATCTCCAGACCTTAAGTCTTTGAAGTAAGATCTAGATATATAAACCTTTTGGATAGCATTTCTATGCGGTTGACTCTCTATGAAATCATCTGGTGATTCATTATTCAGAATCGAATCAGGGAATAGTTCTGTATGATATTGAGGATAAATTGGGACAATGAAATATCTTCTGTCTCGATCAATAAAGGGATAAGTTTTCTTTGGGTGCTCCGCGTCTGGCTCCGGATTGTAATCTTTTACATATATCTGCTCATCACCCGTCGGTGTATGTTTTATCCCATAACGACAAAACCCCCAGTCGCTCAATAAGCCAATAAGCCTCTCGTGTTCTTCAGTATTATCAAACAACGTGACATAAATCTCGTCCACCTTATTCCGCAGAGCATTATCGAATATTATATTTAGAAACCGTTCACCGAGTTTGTAACCATTAGATATTACTTTTAATGTTCCTATTTTGAGTCTTTTCTTTTTATCGAATATTGGATCTATATCTGAATAGTTTTCTTCTTCACTTTCTACTTTCACATACAAAAATGCTATAACTTCACCCTCATCAGAACGACAAATATATGCGGCTTCATCAGCCTTCGAGTTAAACCATTTATCAAATCCTTGATAGTCATTACGAAATGAATCAAAAAAATAATCATTTACATCAATGTTCCCAAAGTATTCTTTTCTAACTGATAATGTTTTGTATTCTGCAAGAGCGGGGTTTTCAGCAGTAACTTTTTCAAGAAAACTATCGATAGAAAAAACGCGATCGCTTATTTCAAGATCGATTGCTTTTTGGTGGATCTTGCGATCTTCGGTGATAAGGTAATTTACACGGTCAGAAAATACTTCCTTTAGTAGAGATGTGTCGATTTTGTCATTCTCGCCGTGGTCATATTTATCCCTAATGGCTTGAATTTCGGGTGATTCAGGAGCTTCTGTTTTGAGAAGAGTGTAATTACGAATTTTTGCCTTGATGGTTTTTACAATTTCGCCATTTTTGTGTTTTTGTATTTCAGACAATGAGAGAGGATGTATACATTTTTCATAATGCAGTTTATCGAACCATCCGAATAGAGTACCTATATCTTCATTTATGATCCGATTGGCCTCACGATGAATCAATATATTGGTGTCTAGTAATATCCTCATTTCTCATCCTTACCAAACTGAAGCTTATCAATAAAATCACAAATACGCCCAATATCTTCAGTCACATTAAATGCCAGATATGGTACACGCAGATATTCGGCTATATATTTAGAATACTTGATTTCTTCATCCTGAAAATATGATAAAAAATCATAATCATATTTAACACCATCTCTTCCAGATATTTTCTGGTCAATATTATCGATGGTGTCATATAAAACAATGATTGCAGTTGGTGCAATCCCTATAAATGTTTCTATCGGAATTGGCTCTATTTCATGTTTAGAGTTTAGCAAACAAAAATGCCCATCAAGAAAAGCTATTGCATTAGGGCTAATATATTTATTTATCGAATTTAAGAGAATATCTTGGTTGCCATCTATATTTATAACACTTTTATCTTTGTCATAGAGTTGTTCATCCTTCAAGTTCATTATTAACTGACTAGCGGAGAAATGGTCAATACCAATGGTGTCCTTAAGGCTCTGACATAGCCATGTTTTTCCAACCCCGTGAATCCCGCCAACAAAAATTAACTTCCTCATCATATTTATTATTCGCTAACGTCATTATCTCCGATGTACGACCTGTATGATAATAAAGAGCAAAAAAAAACGATTTTCAAACCCCGAAACAAACAAAACCAAAAAGGGTCTATCGGTTGTACATTCGGAGCATGAATTTGTTAGGTTTTCTTTATACATCACGCTGTTCTGTAACTATAGATTTTAAAGACTGGAATTTCTGGATCAACTTAATGTAAAGAGCATCTGTGCTTGCATCCATGAAATAACTGTATCTTCTGAATATTTGTAATATCAAGTGATTTGATACTATCAATGCCAAGTTTTGCGATTTTTTATCAGCACGTGGATCCGGGCTCTTTTCATCCGGGGAGTCTTTAAATAAATGCAAACCTAAAAGGCCACCGTGAGATGCACTTGATAACTTATTATAAAAGTCGCTCTGCAATGAGGGATCAAACCTATCTAATATATCTTTCGCGTTTGAAAATTCTGGGGAATACCAGTACCCTATCAATTTTGCTTTAAACATGTATTCATGTGCCTTGCTTTGTATTTCTTCATGCAGCTGTTTGATCCCTTCCTTAATTTGCGCTCTCGATTCTCCAGCTAAAACAGAATCGTTAAGATTTGCTTTTAAGAAATAGTGGGTGTATCGAAATGCCATAAATTCAGATTCATTATTCTCTGCATTAACAATGACTAAAATGTTTGCATAGAGATCAAGTATGGTTCTTAAAATAAGTGCCGTTGCAAATGCCCATCCGCTGTTACAAAGTGAATGTACTACTTTATGGAGAGATATAGATTCGGTTGCAATAGAATAAAGAGCACCATTAGTAATAGGCGAACCCTGTGTCTTGCGATATTCTTCCCCTACATCAATAGTAACAAAGGAAGCATATTTAAGAGCTTCTTTATAAAAGTCTTCCACTTCTTGGCTAGCGGCAAAGTAATCGTTTGTCATTTTTTATAAGTAACCTAACAATTAATATACGAACTACTTCTTTCTCCCCAAATTTCCTTACACTATAGCACACTTTAGCAACATATGCAACTCTAATTGATTGTTTTCAGCAATTCACGGTGAAGGCAAAAAAAGGGCCTATAAGGAGAGGCAGCCCGATTATATCAGGATAAATACCTTTGTCAGGCAAATACAGCAATTAATTCTTGTTTATGATAAAGGTGTGTTTAATAAAGAAGCAACAAATAGTAAGGGAAAGGGGCTAATTGGACAGAGCTATCCGCTAACCCTGTCCGGAGAAGGAATACAAGGAAGAATCT
>QILJ01000065.1 GCA_003233295.1 Ignavibacteria bacterium
ACCTGATTGTATTAACGCATGGATTTCAGAAAAAGAAAATGAAAACACCTTCTGAAGAACTCGAAAGAGCTGAAAAATATAGAAATGATTTCCTAAGGAGAAACAAATGAGTGATCTTGATAAATTTATAAGCAAAAGAGATAATATAACTCCAGGGTTTAAAAGAAAAGGAGAAACAGGGTTACCGCTGAAAGATTAGGCTGCGTAAGCAAAACGTCGCATAGCCTTGAACGTTATAAATATCCATTTTAAAATAATAATTGGTTAGGAAGACTTTATGAATTTTAAGACAGTTCCTATATACATAAATAATGGTATTGCAGCTATCCTCGGAAGTAGTCAGCAAACAAATATTCATAAGCATCATGTTTTACAGATGGCCATTATCTTATCCGGTGATTATGATATTGATATAGATAATAAGCATATAAAATATTCTGTATTTATTAATTCAAATATTCCCCATGGTCATACATGCATAAAAGGTAAGCAGTTATCAATATTCGTTGAGCCAGAATCTTATATTGGAGAAATGCTTCAAAAAAAATATCAGAATAAATACCAAGAACTAGATTATGACCGGAATAAACTTTCAGAGATAATAAATCACTTATTTGTAGAATCATCATCTCCGGAATTAATTAACAATCACTTATTCAGTATCTTGAATTTAGAACATCATAATATTGAATTAGATAATAGGATACAAGAGCTGCTTATCAGAATAGAATCATCCGAATCTTATAATTTAACAGTAAGTAAAATTTTATCGGAGACAAATCTCTCTGAGAGTCGCATTCGTCATTTATTTAAAGAACACACAGGTATTTCAATTAAAAAGTATTTATTATGGGAAAAAATGAAAAATGCCATAAACCATTTATTAGGTGGGACAAGTATAACGGAGGCTGCCCATTTTGCAGGATTCTCGGATTCTGCACATATGACTCGTACATTTAAAGAAATGTTTGGATTGAATCCTGCAAAACTGGTTAAAGATAGCCATTCCATTCAAGAATTGTCTGATTGGAATTATTAATCTTTAAATTATATTTAAGGAGATTCTAATATGGCTTTTAAAAGATTTACAGGGATTCAGCAATTCGATTTCCAGATAAACAGAGTGCTGACGTATGGTGATCAGGCATGTAAAGAAGAAGAAATTACTTTTATTGCAGACAAAATCAAGGACTTGGCCTCATGGTATTCGTTATGGAATGACCTTGGTATAAAGGCCGAAGAAGAATGTCGATATTTACATGCAGCTTATTATTATAGATTGGCGGAGTTTTTTTTATCAGAGAAGGATAGTGAAAAAAATCCTGTTTATCAAAGGTGCATTGACAATTTCTACAAGGTCATATCTGAAGATCGGTCTGTAAAAAAGGAGTATGTACCCTACAACAAGAGTGAAATTAAAGTACTGGTTTTTACTCCAGAGCAAGAAAAAGGTACAATTGTTATGTTTGGAGGTTATGACTCATTCATTGAAGAATTTTATCTGGCCGTAAAGGAATTTGTAGATTACGGATATAAAATCATCCTTTTTGAAGGCCCGGGGCAAGGGCTATCATTAAAAAAAGGACTTAAATTTGAATATAGATGGGAATTACCTGTATCAGCGATTTTGGATTTCTATAAACTTATAGATGTTACTATTATTGGTATTTCATGGGGCGGCTATTTTTCTATGCGGGCGGCTGCTTTTGAAAAACGAATAAAGAATGCCGTTGCCTATGATGTTTTGTATGATGGTTTCGATTGTATGACTAATCCATTACCATGCCCCTCAAAGCAAATTATTCGATTGCTTTTTTTGCTTAGACAAAAAGCGATTATCAACAAGATTTTATCTTCGCTTATGAAAAAAAAAGTTATTATTGATTGGGCCGTGACTCATGGAGAATATATAACCGGCAAAGAAAACGCATATGATTTCTATATGAGCTTAAAAAAACATACATTAAAAAAAATAGCAAATAAAGTTACTTGTGATATATTGCTCTTAGCGGGAGAGAAAGATCATTACATTCCTATATCACACTACCAGAAACTGATGAAAAAACTTAAGAATGTAAAGAGTATTGAGGGCAGAGTTTTTACAATTGAAGAAGGTGGTGAACAGCATTGTCAGGTTGGTAATCATAATTTAGCTACGAATTATATAATTCAATGGATTGAGAGAAATGCATAAACACAGAAAAAATGAATACTTGATATAACAGCGAGTAGCTGATTCCGGCTTCGCCTCTATCCAAATTGCTTCTTTGGCAAATTACAAAAAAAGCATGATATACTTTTCCCATAATTTGCCAAGCCCGCAAGGGGCCGAAGCAACTCCAGCTATTCGCGGAACGTTATAAGCAATGTTTCCGCAAAGAGGGACACACCATGACCTCCGGCCGACGGGCGAAGAAATAGTATTAATGTTATATGAAAAATACGGAACTTCTTCATAGAAATATTACTGAAGATCTAAAAAAACTTGAAGAAATTGTAAAAAAATATTCAACTATATCTCTTGTTGTATGGTGTTTTGTATATAATTTTACAAGGGCAAATGCTAATCAAGAAGAAATATTGCACTCACCAGCAAAACAATTATCTTTTCTCATTGGGGTTGTTGTATCAACACCTGAACCTAAAGATCCGGAAGAACTTGATCAGAAAAAATGGGAAAATATTTTAAATGTACTTAATAAGTTATTTAATCATTATTGGCTTCTATATTTTCCAGAAAACGTTGTTTATCCACGGTATGGACATAATATTATTTTTTTCGGTCCAAAGCGGAATTGAAAAGATATTTTCTCCATACTTATCTGCGATAGCAAATGAGAATTCAACTCCAACGATTGGTTAGCGGGCTCCCTTATCACTGGCAGCCTTTAGTGTGCTGACCACTTTTTTCGGATCTTCAACGTCCACGATAACTTTGTCGTACGGACCGCCTTCGATTTCCACGATAATGGTTTTCTCTCGTTTTGATACGTCCCAGAAACATTTTTTGCCGCGACCGTGATAAGTGCCGGCAATAATGACTCCGGGAATATGGGTGCCCGGAACTCGCCAACCCTTCCAGAGCCCTTTCATTGCTGTCGGATCATGCCGAACATACTTAATATTCTTGACCGGCACGTACACGCATCCCTTAACTGCCCATAGCTTGTGTAAACCCTTCAATTCGAACTTCGCGATACCTGCCTCTATTGTTACTTCGACCATTGAATCTCCTCCTTCCCGCTAACGACCCATTTGAGTAGTTTCACAATTACTGTATACCAGCTACACTTTTTGTGCAATTAAATCTAAAAGTAAAAGATAATAGCGTAAAATCTACTCCAAATGATTGTTAGAATGTCCTTTTTTGATTTAATGTTTTTAAATGGTATTTCTTGCCCATTTTATTGTTTTAGTGGCAATCTCTAATGCTTCAAGATATTCTTTTTCTTCGATAGGTGTATAGTCACCGGGGGATCTTGTCTGGACAGATAATCATTCAGGATGATTAAATCCTTTATTTCATCCGGTACTTTATAAATCAGTTTCTTTTTTTATGCTTGCCAATTTTAAAGAGCTTATAGCTCTATCCATCCACAATTTATAATTACTCACTACTTAATTTCGATTCCTTCTTTGGCAATACTTTTATAAATAAAACCTGGTGTTTCCTTGTATTTGTTATATTTTTCTTCTTCTACTGCAATAATATCTACTGGTTCGGAAATATTATTTTTCAGTAGTTTAAAATATATTTTCCGTGTTATTTCTCTTTCATTTTTTAGATCTTTTAATAATATTAGAATATCATAGTCACTATCCGGTTTTGTCACATCTTTTAATTTGGATCCGAAT
>QILJ01000179.1 GCA_003233295.1 Ignavibacteria bacterium
TTTCAGATACCTTATTCGCACCAAGTTCATCAACTTTGAATGATTTTACAACAGATAATGGCAGCAGAGTTTATTGCTCATTTGAAAAAAATAATGATATATTCTTTGGTGATATTGATATTATAACACCTGATGTTAAAAGAAATAATGTAGTTGATAATTATACTTTTACTCTTGAACAAAATTATCCTAATCCTTTCAATCCTAGTACAACGATAAATTATTCTATTCCTATTGTAGGGTCGAGTCAATCTTCAAAAGTACAATTAAAAATTTACAACATACTCGGACAAGAGATTGCAACACTCGTTAATAAAGTGCAAAATTCCGGAAGTTATCAAATTCAATTTGATGCTGTTTCATTACCAAATGGAGTATATTTCTACAAATTGCAATATGGTGCTTTTACACAAAGTCGAAAAATGATAATTTTGAAATAAGTGCTGGATGCTTGTTTCTGGATTTAGTTACTTCGATCGAGAATCCAGCATCCAGAAATTTCCTTCTTTTTACTTAAATACAACTTCGTTATCTTTGTATAATTAATTCCCAGCCAATGCTGCGGAAGCTTTATTCTATTTTAAATAATTGGTTAATGAACACTTTACTGCTCGATAAATTCAAAGAAATAAATTCTATATCAAAATTCAAAGATCATTTTGACATCCAAAAAGCAGCTTACATTTCACCTCTGCCAGGTTCATCACGTTCTTTATTGATTAAAACGATTCTTGAAGATGAAAAGCAGATCGTGATATTTCTCCCGAATAGAATTTCTGTTGATGAAACAAAAGTAGAATTAAGTGAACTCGGATTCGATAAAGATTTGATAGTGTTCAATGAATTTTCGCAGAAAGCAATTCAAGAAAAGATAACCGCACTTACTAAAAAAGAAAAATTCATCCTTCTTTCAACTTACAGATTACTTAAAACCAAACTGCCTAATAAACAAGAGCTTAAGAAGAACACAACAATTCTTGAAGCCGGAAGTGATATAACTTATGATGAGCTTATTGACTACTTGGAGTTGCTTAATTATTCTCGTGATAAATATGTCGGCAATCCAGGAGGTTTTTCAGTTCGTGGTTCTATAATTGACTTTTGGTCATATAGTGAAAGACTTCCTTGTCGTGTAGAATTTGACGGAGACTTTTTAGAATCAATTAGAAATTTCGATCCGGAAAGTCAGCGTTCTTCCGGAAGAGTCGAATCGGTTAGTTTAGCACCAAATATTAGTGAAAGTAAGGAAGTACTCGGCTCGACCATTTTTGATTATCTTAATAACTCTGTTGTCTTTGCTGATAAATTTGAACTTCAGAATATTTGTCAAAAGAAGAAAGAGAATATTGAACCGGAAAATATTGAGAATGATATTGATGCAGAATTGAAAGAGGAAATTTTCGATGATCATACAGAAGTTGAAGAGGATAGTTCTGAAGATGAAGGATGCGATGATAATACTCCCGGTTATGATGAACTTCTGTCTCAAAAGGTACGCTGGATAATTGAAGAAAAGATCAGTGAAAACAATAACAGATTCGATTTCCGTTTTTCGGAAGCGCCGGTTATAAACTCCAATTTCGATCTGCTGTTCAGAACTTTGACTGAATATTCCGATAAAGATTATCAGACAATAATTACTGCTGAAAATGAATTACGGACTAAACGCTTAGCCGATCTGCTTATAGATTTTAAGAGCGAACTAGCCGAACTGATCGATCACGGGAAAATCAGAATAATTGATTCTCCGATAAAGGATGGATTTATTTCAAAATCCGGTAGACTGCTTATCCTTACCGACTATCAGATATTCAACAAGCCATATCGCACAACGCTGCCGTCTAAATCAAAGTATAAAAAATCTAAGGTAAAAGATTTTGCTTCAATAAAAAAAGGCGATTATGTAGTACACGAAACTTTTGGAATTGGAAAGTATGTTGGATTAGAAACAATAAAGATAGGACTGATAGAGCAGGAGAGCATTAAGATACTTTATGCTGAAGGCGGAGTAGTTTACGTAAATCTAAACTACTTATCGCTCATTAAGAAATTCTCATCAAACGAAGATGTTAAACCAAGATTATCAACACTTGGAAGCAACGAGTGGAAAAACACTAAGAAGAAAGTTAAATCGAGGATTAAAGATGCTGCGCGTGAATTGATAAAACTCTACGCACAGCGGAAAGCAGTTCTGGGTTTCAAATACAGTGAAGATACAATCTGGCAGAACGAATTAGAGGCTTCATTCCTATATCAGGATACACCTGACCAAGTCAAAGTAACCGAAGAAGTAAAAGGCGATATGGAGAATGACAATCCGATGGACAGACTTGTCTGCGGTGATGTGGGATTCGGTAAAACAGAGATTGCCGTGCGTGCGGCATTCAAAGCAGTAAGTGATGGAAAGCAAGTCGGGCTGCTTGTCCCAACTACAATTCTTGCCGAGCAGCACTTCAGTACTTTTAAAGAACGGCTGTCACAATTTCCTGTAAAGGTTGCAGTGTTATCTCGATTTGTTAAACAATCAGTGCAGAAGGAAATCGTTCTACAGCTTGAGCAAGGAAAGATCGATATTGTGATCGGCACACATCGTCTCCTCTCAAAGGATATAAAATTCAAAGATCTTGGATTATTGATAATTGATGAAGAACATCGTTTCGGTGTAATGGCAAAGGAAAAGCTCCGATCTCTAAAAGCAAATGTTGATACATTAACATTAACTGCGACACCGATTCCACGAACATTAAATCTCTCACTTCTCGGAGCACGCGATCTTTCCATTATTGCAACTCCCCCGCCTAACCGTCAGCCTATTTATACACAAGTGCAGAAGTTTGAAATTGTCAAAATTAGAGATTGGATAAAGAAAGAAATTGACCGAAACGGGCAGATCTATTTTGTGCATGATAGAGTTCAATCAATTGATAAGATTGCCGAGTATTTGAGGAAGCACATTCCAAATGTTAAAATTGGAGTTGCTCACGGGCAGATGAAATCGAGCAGTTTGGAAAAAGTACTGCACGATTTTATGAACAAAGAATATCACATTCTGCTGGCGACAAAGATCATTGAGTCCGGTTTGGATATTCCAAATGTTAATACAATAATAATCAATCGTGCAGATAGATTCGGTTTAGCTGAACTTCATCAGTTGCGCGGCAGGGTCGGCAGATCGAACAGACAGGCTTTTGCTTATCTGCTTGTACCTTCTCTCAAAACGATCTCTAAAAAAGCGTTGAGACGTCTGCAGGCAATTGAAGAATACACTGATCTCGGGGAAGGATTCAATCTTTCAATGCGTGATCTTGAAATCCGCGGTGCCGGTAATCTTCTCGGTACAGAGCAAAGCGGAGCGATTGATTCAGTTGGTTTTGATTTGTATGTTAAAATGCTTGATGAAACTGTTGAGGAATTGAAGCAGAGTGAATTCAAAGAAGAGTTCAAGGAACTCCCTGTAACCATAGATAGATCAGAGCCAACAATTGATACTTACTTTGAATTAGGCATTCCGCGAAACTATATGCCGGATCAATCCGATAGACTTAGCTATTACACAGCTATGTTCTCCATGGTAAAAGTTGAAGAGGTCGAAGAGATCAAGGAAGATATGGAAGATCGGTTTGGTAAAATCCCGAAAATCATAGAACACTTAATGATGACAGCTGTGCTCAGATATTATGCTTCCATAACTCTGCTTGAGAGAATTGTAATTTTGCGTGATAGAATAACAATTATCCTTCCGAAAGCTGATAGAGAAGATTTCTACAAAGATAAGTTCTCAGAATTGATGCAGATGATCATGAATAGATATTCAAAGAGAATTCAG
>QILJ01000101.1 GCA_003233295.1 Ignavibacteria bacterium
GCATGATGATCGTAGTGAGCGCCTCTGTATCCTTCCTCAACTTGATAAACCAACTCTTTTGGAGGAAGCATTTTTTTACGCGGAGGTACTTTCGATTCTGCTTCTGCTGCCTTACCTTTAAGGAAAGCATCTTGCGGTTCATTCTTTTCATTTGTTCGCAGAACTACTTTATCCCACATAACATTCATTGAACCTTCATTCCCCACAAGCCGCAGATATGTTGTACCGGAAGTGCCGTCAACGAAATTACAGCGTAAGGAGAGATCAAATCCGGGATGCTGTTTTGTTTCCGGATAATCGAACATTCCTAACAATACATCAGGCACCTCTCGTCCGTCTTTCCAAAATCTTAATCCGCCCATTGCTGCAATCTTCTGCGGACCTAAAGAGGATGTAATGAAATGCAGACTTGAGAAAAGATGCACGAAAAGATCGCCAGCCATTCCGGTTCCGTAATCTAAATAATTTCTCCATCTGAAGAATCTCAGCGGATCAAATGGAATATATTTATAGTCTTTCAAGAAACGTTTCCAGTCAACTGTATCTTCAGATGCATCTTCAGGGATGGCATATTGCCAAGCTCCATTGGGAGAATTACGTGCCCAAAAACCTTCCGCATAATTGAGTTCACCAATAGCGCCGTCCTTTAAAAGCTCTTTTGCTTTTTCGTTACCAACAGAACTTAACCCTTGACTACCAACTTGAAATACTACTTTATTTTTTTTCTGCGCTTTAATTACATCGTATCCTTCTTCAATTGCATGTACCATTGGTTTTTCACAATAAACGTGCTTACCCTTGTTCATTGCATCAACAGATATTTTCTGATGCCAGTGATCCGGTGTTCCAACAATAACTGCATCAATATCATCCCTATCCAATATTTCTAAATAATTCTTTGTTGTAAATATATCTTTGCCATAATCGTTTTTTGCAGCTTCAATTCTTCCGTCATAAAGATCACAAGCAGCAACTAATTTTACACCTGGGATTTTCAGTGCAGTTCTTGCATCAGCGTTTCCCATTCCGCCGGCGCCAATCAGTGCAATTTGAATATTATCATTTGCGGATACTTTTTCATCAAATTCAATTCGATTTTGTGATTGAATTCTGATCGTACTGCTTTCTTTAGCCGTTAGTATTGTCGGAGCAGCAACAATGGCAGCAGAACCAATCGCCATTTTCTTAATAAAATTTCTTCGGTTTGAACTATTCTTTTTCATTTTTCCTCACCATTCTTTAATTAAACTTCTTAATCTTATTTTTTCTCTTTCTTTTTGATAACTAAATTTTCCTTTGCCGGTAATTTTGGGAAAGGATTATGCGGCTCTAATTGATACCAATACGCAACTGAAGCAAGATCATCTTGCAGAGGCAAGTATCCGTCAGGTCCCCAACCCAAACTTTGAATTGTAACCCTGAGATCTTCATTGAACCTTATTGGGTCCAAAACATGCCAGCGATACTGACCGAATATTCCGACAAAACCATCGATATCAGAATCTTTAACCTGGTAAAAGCCGGTATAATTATTACTGAATGAATCATAGTACATTTTCCCGTCAATCCTTCTGTCGTTGTAGCCGTATGATCCGTTAAAATAATCTTCCTCTCCGGTTCCGCAAATTGTTGGGAACTCTGTATCGCCGTCCATATAAAATTTGATTTCTCCTTCACCCCACCATCCGGTCTTTCTTGCACCATGAGCCAGATAAGTTCCAACATACTGCCCTTTGCCTTTGATACCATCCACAATTGTGTAAACTTCTTTAAAAGGTAATTTATTCACACGTCGGAACTGTGCATGAAAATATGCTGTGTTCTCTGCAACATCTTCAAGTGAATAATCAATCTGATAATAAACAGTTGTCCGTTTATCGCTTATATTCTCCATTACAATCTTACACTTTTTCCTGAAAGGCATTTGCCAATATGTATTGAACCCGCTGCGAGGATTGACACAAATAGCCAATGAGTTGATCACCGGTTCATTCATCATTCCCCAGCCAGCAGCAAAAAAATCTCCAACAGGAACTTCGACTGACGGTTCTGTTTCGTCATCCCAATATATTTTGAATATCATCAAACGATAATCGCCAACCGGTGTCATCCATATATGATTAATAACTCCCGAGCCTTCAATTTCTCCCATTGTAAATGCTTCACCCGGTTCAATTTCGACATAAGGATTTACTTTCCATCCCTGCCCGAGTTTACGTGCTGCTTTTGCAGCAGTTCCTTCTTCCAATGTTGCCATTCCACCGCGTCCTTTTTCTCCCGTGAAGTTCTCGGGACTAATAGAGCGAGTTTTTGCATTGGATAAATTGTAAAGGTTTTTTAGGTTTGGAACCTGTGCAGATAGTATTCCACTGATCATTAAAAAAGATAAAACGGTAATTATTATTTTCATATCATCCTCTCAATAATTATTAATTTGTTTTACTATTTTTTTTCATTATTAAAATATGTTACTGTATAGTGCTAATCAACAGCTTTGTTTATTTTCTTAAAAAGCTAAAACGCAGATTCCCTTCCTGCAATAAGACTGCTGCTACTATGATCGCTCCCTTAAGCATCAACTGAAAATCTTTTTGAACTCCGTGAAGTCCAAGAATGTTACTTAAAATCCCGATGATAAGCACACCGGCAATAGTCCCTTCAAGCGTTCCCTTTCCTCCCATCAGACTGGTTCCACCAATCACAACTGCAGCAATGGCGTCAAGTTCAAAGCCTACACCATCATTCGGATTCCCTTGATATAACTGCGCTGCATGAATTATACCAGCCAGCGCTGCCAGTAATCCTGAAAAAATATATGTAGCTGTACGAATCCAATTAACACGTAATCCAGCTAACCGAGCTGCTTCTTCATTGCTTCCAATTGCATAAATATAACGACCGATACGCATTTTTCTAAGCATAATCGAGAATATTATCGACACTCCAATAAAAATAAAAACCGGAAATGGAATTCCTAGAAAAGAAGTCGTAAATATTTTAAATATTTCCGGTGCAGCACTTTCACCAAAACCAATGTTACGAGAGTTGCTATCTGCAATGAACAAAGCGAAACCCCTTGCGCCTGTCATCATCGCAAGTGTTACTATAAAAGCTTGAATCTTACCCCAAGAGATCAACACTCCATTGATCAAACCGGCAAACACCCCGGATAGAAGCGCCACAATTATTGTGAGTGCAAATCCAAGCTGCCAATCCATAATACCAAAAGCAGTAAGCGTTGCCGACAAAGCCAACACAGAGCCTACAGAAAGATCTATTCCGGCAGTGATTATAACAAGCGTCATTCCAACGGAAATAATCCCGATTTCTGATACTTGGCGCAGTATGTTGCTGAGATTATCGAACTTAAGAAATATTATTGTTCCCTTACTGCTTACCGGTGAAAAGATGGTGGCTAAAATAAATAATCCCACAAATCCCAATACAGGTTTGATCCAATCACTTTTTCTATAATAATCCAGAATTTTACTTTTCAATTACGCTGCCCCTCCAAAAGCATATTTTAATATTTCTCTAGAGTTTGTTTTATCAGTGCTAAGTATAGCTGTTTGTTTTCCTTCTGATAGGACAAGAATCCTATCCGATACAAGCAGAAGTTCAGGTATTTCAGAAGAGGTAAATAATATCCCCATTCCTTCCGCTTTTAGTTTATCAATCAGGTCATAAATTTCCTGTTTAGCGCCTACATCAATTCCTCTGGTAGGTTCATCAAGTAAAAGAAGTTCCGGGTTGATCAGCAATACTCTGGATAATAGAACCTTCTGCTGATTACCTCCGCTAAGGTGACTAATATGCTGATGTAT
>QILJ01000394.1 GCA_003233295.1 Ignavibacteria bacterium
GAAGAGATCATTCCGATCGAGATTATTGAGAAAGCTCCTTCTGCAGAATTGAGATTCGATCAGAAAGATGAAGATTCTTTACCGCCTTATGATCTGCTGGATAGAATATTGAAATACTATCTCGAAGAATATAAAGAATATTCCGAAATTGTTGAGAAGATAGGACATGCGGAAACTGTAAAAAAAGTTTTAACGCTTGTTGATAGAAATGAGTTCAAACGTAAGCAGGCTGCACCGTCACTGAGAGTAACTACAAAATCGTTTGGCTATGGAAGAAGATTCCCTATAGTTCAAAAGTGGAGATAATAAAAATATTAGTCGGATAAGTGACAAAGTTTGATTGTGAAAAGAGATATGTTGATATTATGAGAATTTTAATAAGTGAAAAGAAAGGAAGTAAGATGAAAAAATATATGTTATTCGTCCTGTTTTTATTCACCATGTATGTTTCGAGTAATGCTCAATTTGGTCTCGAAAATAATCTGGTGAAAATAAAGCTGTACAGTTCCTTCGATAAGGTTCAGAAAAGCAGTGAGGTAAAAGTTGCTATAAAACTGAACATAGACGAGGGCTGGCATATAAATTCAAATACCCCAAATGAAGATTATTTGATCCCAACCGAAGTAATAATAGACAGCAGTAAAATTGATGTTAAAACAATTCAATATCCGAAAGCAAAAGATATAAAATTCAGTTTTTCCGATGTACCTGTTTCGGTTTATGACGGGGAAGTTTACATTGGTCTGATTTTAAAAATCCCTGAATCTGCAAAACTCGGTGCTTTAGAGGTTCCTATAAGAATAACATATCAAGCTTGTAATGATGCTACATGTATGGCACCTAATGATATTGATACTGTACTAAATCTTGAAGTAGTGGACAATACAACTCCAATTAGTGAGATAAACGGTGAAATATTCTCTAAGTTGAATATATCATACACTAAAACAGAATCGGTTTCAACTACTAATAGTGAAGGTGGTATTGCCGACACGCTGGAATCAAGCGGGCTTTTAATCAGTTTGATACTTGTTTTCCTAGGAGGACTTGCCTTGAACCTTACACCTTGTGTTTATCCTCTTATTCCGATTACGATTGGTTATTTCGGCGGACAGAGTGAAGGCAAAACAAGTAAACTATTTATGCTTGGAGTTCTGTACGTTTTAGGTATGGCGCTCACTTATTCTGTGGTAGGAGTAGTGACTGCACTCAGCGGAGCAGTATTTGGGTCACTTCTTCAAAGTCCGATTGTTATTGTCATTATTTCTGGAATTTTTGTTGTTCTGGCTCTAAGTATGTTTGGACTTTATGAAATAAAAATGCCTGACTCAATGGTTGCAAAAGCTGGCGGAGCTAGATCTGGGGTGTTCGGCGCTTTCTTTATGGGATTAACAATGGGAATTGTTGCCGCTCCCTGCATAGGTCCATTTGTCATTGGATTGGTAACATATGTGGCAGCAAAGGGTGATGTATTCTACGGACTTATCATGTTTTTCTTTCTTGCGATAGGACTTGGCACACCATATATTTTCTTAGCTATATTCTCCGGCAGAATCAAATCTTTACCAAAAGCCGGGTTCTGGATGGAAGGAGTAAGAAACATTTTCGGATTTATTCTTATAGCAATGGCAATTTATTTCTTGGATCCGCTACTCCCGGAAATAATAAGTACATATTTACTACCGATATTTATGATCGGTTCGTCAATATATCTATTATTCATTGATAAATTAGCTAATGATGTAAAAGGTTACAGAATATTTAAGACACTATTTTCAGTTATAGTAATTGCAGTTGCAGTTTGGATACTATGGCCGGTTGAAAAAAAATCTCCGGAATGGGAAAAGTATACTATGGAAACATACGAAACGGCATTAGATAATCACAGCAAGATAGTTATAGATTTTTACGCTGATTGGTGTATCCCTTGTAAGGAATTGGATGCCCTCACTTTCTCAGATAGTGATGTAATAAAAGCTCTTTCGAAATTTAGTGCATTCAAAGTAGATATGACAAAAACAATGTCGGATGAAACTATTGCTATCAGAGAAAAATTTAATATTTACGGGATGCCGACAATTTTATTGATCAACTCAAAAGGTGAAGAAATACACCGAATTACTGGCTTTATTGATGCAGATGAATTCCTTGAGTTAATTTCTGATATAAATTAAAGAATATTCTTTGCTAAAGAATAAGACTTTATTAAGTTTCATAATATAAATAAATAATTAAATGTATTATTTAGGAAAGAGATACGTAAAATGGGAAAAAATAACGGAAAAGAAATCAAAGAACTGACCGATGTAACGGTCATGTTTGCAGGGGATTCCGGTGATGGTATGCAATTAACCGGTACCCAATTCAGCGATACTACTGCTTTCGTTGGGAACGATCTGAGCACTCTTCCCGACTATCCGGCTGAAATTAGAGCTCCTCTCGGAACAACATACGGAGTTAGCGGTTTTCAACTTCATTTTGGTTCTAGCGAAGTTTATACTCCCGGTGATAATCCGGATGTATTGGTTGCGATGAACCCCGCTGCACTGAAAGTAAACTTACCAAACCTTAAAAAACATGGAATAATTATTCTTAATGTGGATTCTTTTGATAAAAAGAATTTGGGTTTGGCAAAATATGAATCTAATCCTTTGGAAGATAACACCTTAGCCGGTTATCGTGTATTTCCGGTTGCAATAACTACAATGACAATTGAAGCGTTAAAAGACTGCGGGTTGAAACCTAAAGAGGTCGCCAGAAGTAAAAACTTTTTTGCTCTTGGACTTATGTACTGGCTGTTCAACAGACCTTTTGAGCCTACATTAGAATGGGTAGGGGAAAAATTCGGTAAAAATAAAAGCGTTGTTTGCGGAAATTCGAAAGCATTAAAAGCCGGTTATTATTATGGTGAGAATACACAATTATTCGCCGCTAGATATGAAGTAGCAAAAGCGGAATTACCTAAAGGAACCTATAGATCAATTTCAGGAAATGAAGCTACGGCACTGGGATTTGTTGCCGCAAGTAAATTAAGCGGACTACCGTTATTCTTAGGTTCTTATCCAATTACGCCTGCTTCTGAAATTCTGCACTTTCTAAGCAAGTATAAAAGATATGGCGTTAAAACATTCCAGGCTGAAGATGAAATTGCCGGTATATCATCTGCAATTGGTGCTTCGTTCGGCGGGTCTTTAGCAATTACCACTACTTCGGGTCCTGGATTAGCATTGAAAACCGAAGCTACGGGATTAGCTGTTATTACTGAATTACCACTAGTAATTGTTAATGTTCAACGCGGCGGTCCAAGTACCGGACTCCCGACAAAAACAGAACAAGCAGATTTGCTTCAGGCAATGTATGGCAGAAATGGTGAATCTCCAGTTGCTGTACTTGCTGCTACAACTCCTTCCGATTGTTTTTATATGGCAATTGAAGCTTCTAAATTAGCACTTAAATATATGGCTCCGGTTATATTATTAACCGATGGTTATATTGCTAATGGTGCTGAACCATGGAGGATTCCTCATGTTAAAGAATTGGAAAAGATTGTAGTTAAAAAACGTACAGAAGTTGAGGGATTTCATCCGTATGAAAGAGATGAAAATCTTTCTAGACCTTGGGCTGTACCGGGAACACCTGGATTGGAACATAGAATCGGTGGTTTGGAAAAAGAAAATATTACTGGTAATGTTAGTTACGATGCTAAAAACCATGACCTAATGTGTCGTTTAAGAGCTGAGAAAATTGAACGTATGCAAAATGATATTCCCGAATTAGTTGTTGACGGTGACCAGGAAGGGGAGTTATTGGTCCTAGGCT
>QILJ01000577.1 GCA_003233295.1 Ignavibacteria bacterium
TATTATGTTCAATCGGAAAGACTCGCCTGGCTCGATTGCTGACCTTACAGTTGGGACAATCATTCTTTCATCACCAAGATAGTTCTTAGATAGATTCATCTCCTGAGTTAGATCTTCTCCAAGAATTTCAGCAAGTTCTTCACCCGGCTTTTCAATCAGCATAGGAATATTATGCTGCTGCCAGTTGGCTATTGTGCCAAGTCCGCCTGTTGTTGACACACTATTCATAAGATGTTTATTGATCTCATTCAAATTTTCAATTTGTTGCTTGCGAATCGGCAGCACAGTTTCCATAATCAACTTTTTCTGCCTCTCAGCATTGTTTTCATTTTTAACATTTTCCATTGCCTTATTAAAGCGGTCAAGCGTGCAGCGGAATTTACCAACAGCACGAAGATAACGAAATTGATTTAGCCAATAATCAAAGCGTTCAAGATTACCAGCGCCTTTAACTTTTACCCGCACTTGTTCCATCTCATTAATAAAATCGTAATCTTTTTTTACATCATCCCACGACCGTGCATCTGGGAATATACCTCCGGGACCGGCGAGCCAGTTTGCTGGTCTTGGTAAGTTTGCTTCTCTTTGTCCAATGGTTTTAACAGAAGAACTAAATAAATCAGCCATTTGTTCTGCTGCCTCTTTCCCAAATTGGATAAAAGCCCAATCATTATAGAAATCACTCACCAATAAATCTCTAGGCTTGTCAAATCCTTGCAAAGCCACACTGGAATCCATTTCATAGTCACCTATTTGTTTGCCTGCACAATTTATTTTTCTAACAACATTTTTTGATCTGTCCGAATTGACTTTGGTAATTACAATTCCAGCAAGGATGGCGTTATCAGATATTTTCTTGAATTGAAGATGCAACCTTCCGTTTATTACTTTGATATTGTTATACGTTATCTCCAGAGGTTTACCATATCCAACGTGTGCAAAAATATCCAACTTTTTTTCAACTGTTTTATTTTGGATCTTAATTCCAAAGTATCGTTTATTTTTTTCTTTATAATGAACTTCCAGAAATTTTAATGCTACATCATAATTCCCGTTTTCTAGATTAAGGTAATAGTTATCCATTGAATAGATAAGAGTGCGGTAAATACTATCCTCTTTAGTACTTCCAATAGTCGTATCCGAGAAAACTGCGAATAGTGCTCCGGGCGAGCCTTCAATTGTATTAATGTTAGGAGCTTAGTTTTATTAATATTTGGATTCCACCCTTTCTGCTCCCAGCCGGCATTTGCAAGGGCGGAGATGTTCGGAGCTAAAATACGAGTTCGCCAATGTATTCCAATCAATCCTGTGCAGCCGTATGACAGCGCGTCAGCTGCATCGCGCCTCATGCGCCCAGCCCAAAGCTGAGGAAGGATCAGCGCCGCATCATCTTCCAGCCAGGGTATTGCCCACTTTGGTCTATCTTTAAGTCGTGCAAAATTCACATCAACCGGTGCAATTCCCATCTGCCGATTAATACTGCTCATCGGCATTTCTTTGGGAAGATAATTATCAAACATTGTACGATCTTTTTTCGGTCCAAGTACCCAGCCGCTTGTTGCCAATTTAAATGGATATCCAGCATTTTCCCATTCAGAAATCGCAGCATTAATATCATTATGCGTATGTTGAATATCTGCCTCAGTGTTTCCGCCCCAAGTCCAATTCTCCGGAGTCCATAACCAATAATAATCGATGGGATAATTCTTCGTTACCCATTGAAACATTCCTTCGTAGAGTGTTTGAATTGTTCTTCTATCTTGTGGATTCCTACCAGATTTTATCAAATGTTTTTTAACTTTTCTTGGAATATGTAACGGTGTTTGTGTGCCGACGCAAGTCTTAATACCGATCTTATTTGCATACGTAAATACATCATTAAACAAATTACCAGTGCGGTTGAAAAGTATATTTTGTTCTTCTGGAGTTTTAGACCATGGTGTCATGCCTTTCATATTCTCGGCTCCAAATGCATCATGAGTAAAAAGCTGACCAGCGCCATAGTAGTAATCACTTGTGTTTTTAGCTTTATAACCCCACGTTCCGTTAACCGTCGTAAAATATCTTGCTGGATAACTAAAAGAAACGCTGCCGTTTTTCTTAATATCATTACCAGTTCCTATCCAAACTGTCGGTTCCGGACCGACACTACCCTCCGGATATGTATGTAAGCCAATAAAATTCATTCCCATCTTAGGTAACTGTGAGAGAATTGCTTTGTAATCATCAGCATTCCACCAATCCGGTCCTTCCGGGAAATCATGGAATGGAAGAATACCGCGTATAGAAAAAAGTGGTTTGCGGGTTTCATTCAACTGAGGAAGTTTAAAAGGAATCTTCTTATCAGGAATAACATCACCGTGCAGATAAAAGCGCACACCCAGATATTCTGCAAAGCGGTATGCAGCATATAGAGTACCAGTTTCATCACCACCGCAAAGAAGTATAATACTATTTCCATTACTCTTAATAGTCTTAAGAACGTATTCTTCGTTTTTCAATTCTGAGATCAGCTCATTAACATTCTTGTCATCAAGTAATTTGATAATAGGTCGCTCCTTTTGTGCTACTAAAATAATGTCAGCTCCAGAAATAAGTGAGTCAGAAAAGATAATAGTGAATAACTCGCCGGTACGCTGATAAATATAACGGCGTACTTCTTTAGCAGCCAATACCTCTTGAGTGGAAGCATCTTTTGACAATATGATAACTGTCCTTGCAGATTGATCCGCACAAGAGGAGGACATAATAACACTTATCAGAATGATAAGAAATAGTTTTGCTCTCATAAGATTTCTCTAATCAATTTCTTTTCCTGGACCAATGTCTTTAATCCGTTTTTCAATAATTGATCTTAGCTTTTTCATATCTGTTTTTGAAGATTGTCTCAGCACAATATTATCAATTTTTTTGATGTTCTCTTCTTTAGTGCTGTTATATCGTATCGGTGGAATATCATCACCACAAACAAAAACATTATTACGCACAATGTTCTCAAACGCTTTATGAAATCGCAAAGGTGAGCGGGCAATATTATATACTATATTATTTTCAATCAATAGATCTTTGATCCCTTCATCAAGGAACATTCCATTACTTTCAGCTCTTCCGGCGTTTACTGTAACGTCATGAATGAGATTGTTAGTAATACGGCTGTTCGGTTGTAATCCCAGACAATAAATACCGCCTCCATCACTGAGTATCTTCATCACATGATGGATATGATTTGCATTAATTATGTTTTCACGGCATGGAGTAGGATTAGGATTCCACATCCAACCAACAGAAACGCCAGTGTATGGCAAGTTTCTGATCTCATTATGATCAATGATCGTGTTAGAAACCAGTCCTCCCCAAATTCCAACAGCGCCGTAAAATTGTGTGCCGCAATCTTCAATTAGAGAATTACTTATTTTATTATTTTTGGAAACTTCTTCGGGTGCGGATTTTATCCACGATATACCATTAACCAGCCTGGTCCGTCCTTCGCCAATGTTCACACCATTACCAGCAATATCATAAATATGGCTATTAGAAATTACACAGTTCGAAGAATTCTCGCGTATCCAAATTCCTGAACCTCCAGTATGTTTAATCGTCGTATTATTGAAGCTGCTGTTTTCTGCCAAGTCAAGCTCAATTGTGGCTGGCACTTGATTCCATCCAGTTTTATTTTTGCCTCGATCATTATACATACAAGCTTGCACTCCAGAATAACCGTGATTTGGTATCTGCCAATCTGTATGCTCAAATGTTATTCCATCAAAACTGATAAATCCTACACTTTTTTCTTTAGTGCCGGTTATTGTGATTAGTTTTTCAGCAATAGGAATTATTCCTTCTGTGCCCTCAATTTTTTCGTTGGGTAAAGGACGATAATAGATCTTTCTATTTGTAAAATCACAATACCATTCACCGGGACTATCACAAAACTCAATTGCATTTTCAAGATAATAACGAGGATGCTTTTCCCAACCAGTTATTGTGAAGAATGGAAGACGAGCTCCTATTGAATCAACAGCAGTAAGGTGATTCTTTCTCCAATCAATTGATTTTACATTGATACGTGTTATCGACCAATCGTGCAGAAAAACTAACTCAAGTTCCTCAACTTTATCTACTTTCGGAAAATCATCTTTCTTGAAAAAGAAATTTGTCCTATTATCCTCACCGGCTTTGCTGACTCTTAAGTAATTTTTATCCGGGAATCTTGCTCTAACAGCACGTTTATCATTTACATAAAAGGACCGGAATTTCCCGCTATAATTCTGTGGAAGAGATACTGACCATAAACCGTCTTTTTCCTCTTTCCAGTTTTTCACAGGAATACCCCCACTGATCACGGGATTTTCTCCTTGCATTGCTCTCCATTGAACTGGTGCATTTTCTGTCCCACCATCATTTACGCCCAACTTCAAAGGCTCAGTCAAACGATAATTACCACCTGCAAGATAAATTGTAACAGCAATTTTTCCAGCTTTAGTCCTTGCTAATTCAGCAGCACGCTGTAAGCTTGCAATTGGAGTTGATTGTTCACCACTAGCATTATCATTGCCATTGGGTGATACATAAATTCTATATTCGCTATCACTGCAGCCGAATAGAATTAAACTTGTTACTAGAACAATTATAAAACCAATTTTACTTTTCATTTTCATCTCGCTGTATAGTTTTTTACAAACTTCTAAAAAGCCATGTCTCATCGGCTTTCGTTTTAATGGTGATGACACCATTTTGATCTGTTGTCAATGGTGAATAGTTCTGATCATTTTTTTTTCGTGCTTCAATTTTCTTCCATGGACTTAGTAATTTTAACTCGCCGCCATAAAGAGATTTAACTTGCAGCATACTAACATCTCCAGCAGACCCATCAGCGGAAACTAAAAATCCGCCTTGAGCGCGCAGATCAA
>QILJ01000016.1 GCA_003233295.1 Ignavibacteria bacterium
GTATTATAAAATATAAAAAAATATTTATAAAATTAAAGACAAAGGTAGTATTGTTGATCTATAGCGAAGTTTTACAACTATGTGTTGATAAAATACTTTTAAAGTATTAATGTTAATGCTTTGATAAAAGTTAAAATTCTAGGGTTGTTAGCAATAAGTAAGAAAACTTATAGTGGTTTTGCATTCGTAACGAATATATCTCAAATCCATGAATTCTGATACTCTCTTATAAATATTATCTTTTGGTACTAGATGTTCCAGGGTTACTAATAAAGTAATTTTAAATCTAACGACTTCTTTTTACGTCATATCGTTTATTGCTGTCTATTTTGTTATTCTATTCATAACCAAATACTCTGCCGATAATTTTTTTCTGCAACAGGCTCGTTAGACAATTGCAATATTCTCAACCGTTAAACCCTAATTATTCATTAGAAACCCTCTAATGCATAAACGCTTTACTTGGAGTATGGGATGAAATCTTTGTGCCCAAATTTTCTTTCCTATTGCATAATCTCAGTTTATATAATTGATCGTTATTTCAGAGATACCTTGAAATTATTTTTCTCTATTCTCAATGCTTTTAATGGATTAGTCATTGTAAGTTTGATAGCATCTTTTTCACTTAAGCCAATTTCTTCAACAAGATTGATAAAACTTTGCTTCATTGTAGCCGACGAACCGGCAAAGTTATCTCTTCCGGGTTCACGAACTATTCCATCATTCCCGACTTCTAAAGTGATATGACTGATCTTATACTGCCCTGGTCCTGCGCTTGCGGCAGCCATTGCATCTGTAGTAATTATACTTCTCTCAATTCCGGCAACAGATAGATAATTTTTAAGTGCATAAAATGGTATGTGAATTCCATCCGCAATAAAACAAAACCATAAATCGTCACTGAGAGAAAGCGCATGCTGAATTATATTATTATGACGCGGCAGTACTTGAGGACAGCCGTTCCCAAGATGAGTGAACATTCTTAACCCTGAATCAACTGCAGATCTTAATTGTTCAATATTTGGATTACAATGTCCCGCAGAAACAATTATTCCTTCGTCGGAAAGCATTCTTGTTAAGTTGTTCTCCGAATCAACTTCCGGCGCTAAGGTAACAATTTTTGTTAAACCTCCCGCAGAATCAAGCAATGTTTTCATCAAGTCAGTATCAGGTTTAGCTATGAACTCTTTAGGGTGCGCTCCTCTGTATCCGTCGTCATTATTGATGAACGGACCTTCAATATGTATTCCGTAAATTACTTCACGGATCAAAGAATTCTCATTGTGATATTGAACAACATTCTGAAGACATTTCTGCATTTGATCAGCATTTGCAGTAATGATAGTCGCTAGAATTCCAGTTACACCATCGCTTTTTAATTTCGCGCATGAGTTATGTAATTCCTCAGCAGATAGGTCGGGTTGATTGAAATCAACTCCTGCATATCCGTTTACCTGTATATCGAAAAAATTATTTCCCATATTATTATAATTGTATTACGATCCATGCTATCAATATTAAAAGACCGACAAATCCCCAAGCAAGCCAAAATCCCAGCCAATCTTCACGATAGCGGACAAAGAAGTTTTTCCAGCGTGATCTTTTAAACCAGCCGGGCAGATCAAGTAGAATAAGCTCTTTCCCAAATTCTTTTGCGTACGGTTTTTTACCGTCTTTTTCCATCCGTTCAGCATCCGATAGCCTCTGCATTTTATCAAAAAATTCTTCTATCTTTTCAGGTTGTTCCGGTTTTGTAATCAAACTGATAATTATAAAAATTCCAAACCCAGCAAACATCGCCCAGCCAAAAGGTTCCGGTTTCCATGTATATACTATTTCAAGAGTACCGACATTCATATAATTTAAGTAATAATAAAGAATGAATGCTACTAGGACACCGAAAAATGCCCCATATCTATTTGCTCTTTTCCAAAGGATGCCACCAAAAACCATAATTCCCATAAAAGCGGAAATCGTTTCCACGAATAAAAATGCATTCAGTACGTTTTCGATATAAAGCGCAAATATAACTCCGAATAATGTTAGAACAACGCCTGAATATCTTCCCATCCATAATAATTGTTTATCTGTGGCATTTGGGTTAACATACTCATTGTAAAAATTTCGAGTAAAAAGCGCTCCCGTATTTACCATGAAATTTGAAGCGGATGACATATTAGCAGCCAATACTGAAGCTACCATCAAACCTGTTAATCCGGGCATCAATAATACGCGTGTTGCATAACCGAAAGCCAATTCCGGATCATCAAGATTTTGTCCGCTCTGTATTACAAGCGCTGCAACGATCAGACCAGTTAAAGCCCAGCCGATAGTTACAAAACGTTTAACAAAAGAACCGTATGTTTGTCCAATTCTCCCTGCACGTTCTGTTTCTCCGGTTGCAAACATTGAAACCATATGCGGCTGAGCGGTAATTCCAATTATTCCATTCAATGCAAGCATGGCGATTGTAAAAGCCCCAATGCCAAGTTCATCACTGAATAGAGTAAAAAAGTTTTCCGGTAGTGATGCTCTCATTCCTTCGAATCCGCCGATCTCAGAAAGCCCGGAAGGAATAAGCATAAATGATAAAATTATTATCATAAATGCTTGAATAAAATTTGCATAAGCCGATGCAACCATTCCTCCAAAAAAACTATACACAATAAATGCCGCGGTCATAGCGATAACGACTCCATCAACAGAGATCATATCACCCGTAGCTATCGAAATTACTTTGCCTCCGCCTTTGAGCATAGCGCCTTGAGCAAATATGAAAAATAGGATTGCAAACACGGAGTAAAGCGCTCCCATTTTTCTTCCGTAGCGGTCTTCGATTATTTCCCCTACGGTCGTACGCTCGCTCCTTCTATACCACGGCGCCATAAGCCAATAGAATGGAGTGATTAGCATGTTTTTCCATTGGTACCATATCGATGCGAATCCAAGTTGAAAACTAGCCCCGGTCTGTGCAACAAAATTTTCAGCATGAGTACCAGTACCGAAAGCTTGTCCCATCATAATCCACCATCGGAATTTCCTCTCTCCTCTAAAATAACCGTCACTATTTTTAACTTTTCGTGTCAGCCATATTCCATAACCGGTAATCCCAACAAAATAGAGTACAATAACAAATGTGTCCAACCAATGAAAATCATTACTCATTCTTTTCTCCCGTAATTATAAAGGCTGTTGTTTTCAGTGAAATATCTTAAGAAAACAGGTCCCACAAAAAAAAATGTTGTAATATAATTTCTAAAAATATAAATAAATGTATCTAATCCGGATTGAATTCTGCTTGTATCAATACCGGACCTAATAAACCAGACTCTTTCAACTCCATATCCTTTTTATAGTATCTGTTTGTGGTAAACGTATATCGCCCACTTGTACGCGGTTGACCTTTTAGCAGCCACTCGGGCCATTTGTGATCCTTTACGCCATCGTCCGGCATGTTCTCATCTCCAATAAGTCGGTTCGCCCATAAGTTAGCTACTTCAATTTCTAGTTGGTTCCCTTTATCTTTGACTGCATTTGTTATATTCACCCGCCATGGAGATGTCCAGATTATACCGAGATCAATACCGTTAAGCCTGACCCTCGCAAGGTTTTTCACTTTGCCAAGATTGAGATATAATTCTGCATTATCTTTAATGTTACTTAATTCAGGAAGATCAAAACTCTTATTGTAAGTGGCAATGCCAGAATAGTATTTTATCCCTTCCTCCGACCGTTTTGACCAATCTTCTAAACTATCAAATGTTATTTTTTTAGGACCGCCCCACTTAGGATCAAAAGAAAC
>QILJ01000246.1 GCA_003233295.1 Ignavibacteria bacterium
TCTACTCCATCACATACAAAAGCGATTAAGGATGCTATTGATGAGCAAAAGAATAATTAAGGCTACGGCTAAAATAAATATTGGATTGAACATCGTATCGAAACGTAATGATGGTTTCCATAATCTTGAAACTCTGTTTTATCCAATTTACGATCTTTATGACGAACTGATTTTTGAGGACTCCGATCAATTTGAGTTTGACAGTGAGCTATCCTTCGATAATATAATTGTTAAAGCTGTTAAACTTTTAGAGAAACATACAAAAAAGAATATCCCGATAAAAATAACATTGAAGAAAAATATTCCAATCGGAGCAGGTTTGGGCGGAGGAAGTTCTGATGCTGCTGCCGTGTTGAAAACAATCAATGAGATTTTAGAATTGAATTTAAATAAGATTGAATTGGCAGCGATCGCACTAGAACTCGGTTCTGATGTTCCATTCTTTCTTAAAGAAAAGCCGGCTATTGGAAAATCCAGAGGAGAAATTCTAAAAGATGTTGATTTAAATATTGGCTATCCAATTTTGCTTGTAAATCCCGGTATTCATGTATCGACAAAAGAAGCATTCTCCCAAATCAATCCTAGTCCGGCAGAATTCAATTATGATGAGATTGTGAAGATTCCTGTACAAAATTATCGTAATTTTATAGTTAATGATTTCGAACAATCGGTTTTTAAGATGCATCCCGAGATTGAAAATATTAAGAAAAATCTTTATTCTGCCGGTGCTATGTTTGCTTTAATGAGCGGTTCCGGTTCAACTGTATATGGGATATTTGAGAATATTAACGATACTAAAAGTGCTTCCGAACAATTTCCAGAGGATTATTTCACTTTTATTTCCAATGGTTAAAATAATTTTATTCATAAATGAGATTTTGAATTTTAATTTATCTTTTATAATATCAAAACTAATAATTATAACTTTTATTCTATGATCGATCATATAGAAAATAAAAAAATAAAATTAAAAGCCGCTAAGATATCTCTTATCGTCGGTTCCTTCCTGCTAGTGGTCAAGTTTGCAGCATATTTTATAACTGATTCAACAGCAATACTTTCTGACGCAGCAGAATCCGTAATAAATATTGTTGCTTCTGCCGTAGCGCTGTATAGCGTTATCTTAAGTTCTAAACCCGCTGATAAGGATCATCCATACGGACATGGAAATATTGAATACTTCTCTGCCGGTTTCGAGGGTTTTCTTATTGCGCTGGCTGGCGTTGTAATTATCTATACTAGTATTATAAGAATAATCGCAGGGACACAACCTTCTAAGTTGGGTATAGGTATATTCTTAATTGCTGCTTCGTCAATTATAAATTTGATCCTTTCGTTATACCTTATTAAGAACGGTAAAAAAACCGATTCACTTGCACTTATTGCCGATGGCAAACACATTCTAACAGATGTTTATACAAGCGGCGGAATTATTATCGGACTTATCATTGTAATGTTTACGGATATTTATATCTTTGATCCAATTATTGCAATGCTTGTTGCTGTGAATATCTTTTTTACCGGTTCAAAGCTGGTGAGGCAGTCTGTGGGCGGTTTGATGAATGAAGTGGAACCGGAGACACTTAGTAAGATCAGTCAGATACTAATTGATATCAGAAGATCGTATTGGATTGATCTGCATGAATTAAGATTTTGGAGATCGGCAAGCAGAACGTTCATTGATTTTCATCTGGTACTCCCCTTCTATTTTTCAATCAAGCGTGCTCATGATTCCGATGATCTGATATCAGTGAAGATAAAAGAAGTATTGCCGGACTCACAGATCAAAATACATTTGGATTATTGCGGTTATGAGCTTTGTAAATTTTGTGAATATCAAGAGTGCAATGTTCGGGCAGAGGAACTAAGCACTGAATATAAATGGGACCAGGAAAGACTCACAGGTCCCGGTTTAAGAAAACTGAGTGGATATGAAGAACCTTAATAGCTAAGATTATCGTTCTTTTTCATTGAAGCAATTGCCATTTCCTTTTTGTAATTTATAAATTTATCGCGTAATTCATCGTCAGAAACTGCTAAGATCTGTACTGCAAGCAGACCGGCATTCTTTGCGCCGTCAATTGCAACTGTGGCAACAGGAATACCCGGAGGCATCTGAACAATTGAATAGAGAGCATCATTTCCTTCCAGGCTTTTTCCTTTTATCGGCACACCGATAACCGGGAGATACGTTTGTCCTGCGGTTACTCCTGGCAAATGCGCAGCCATTCCAGCAGCTGCAATTATTACTTTTAATCCTCTTGAGGCTGCGGTCTTGGAATATTCTGAATGAACTTCCGGTGTTCTGTGTGCGGAAATTATTTTAACTTCAAACGGAACATCGAACTCTCGGCATACATCAATTGCCTTTTGCATTACAGCTAAATCGGAATCGCTTCCCATAATGATTCCTACTTTTGGATTTTCTGACATAAAATATCCTTCAATTATGTTTAATTAATCTGAAATATTATTAAACTAAAATTACTTAGATTTTATGTTACTTGCACCCGAGACGTCAGTCTCCACTTTTTCAGGATCGCCGTAGATTGTGATATTGCTTGCTCCT
The DNA here is from genome assembly GCA_003233295.1 of Ignavibacteria bacterium. The sequence continues at coordinate 2,570 of QILJ01000246.1, forward strand.
GATGTCTCTGCATCAACTGATGAAACCGCATATATTTCTGCATTCGAAGCGCCGCTGGCTTTAATTTTTACTTCTTCTGCTATTAATTGGCTTGCATCCAAATTTGTTGCGCCTGAAAGATCGATTTCTAATTTTTTCACTTTCCCGGATAATTCCGCGCTGCATGCGCCGCTCATATCCAATTTAAATGAATCAGTAGAAATTCCTTCAACTGTTAATTTGCAAGCGCCTGATAGATCCACACTTCTTAAATCTTTTACTGTGATTTCAATTAAAATATTTCCGACATTAATAGGATTCTTCTCAAATCCTATTTCCAATTCATTGTCCTTGTTTTTCACACTAATGTAAGGAAGAATATTTTCATCACCTGTGATTTTCAAAGATGCTTTTTCTCCGGCTTTTACATTTATCTCAAATGCATCCGAAACATCAAGTTCAGTAAAATCGCTGATCTCATATGTCTTTGTTACTCTATCTCCTTCTTGTATGTCTCGTCCGTTATGCATCGTGCAGCCGTAAATCACGGTAAACTGGATAAGAAAAATAATTGTAAAATATTTTTTCATAATACCACCTCAATTATTTTGAATTGCTATACCTTTTGACGATCTAAATTCTTATATGTTTTAGATTTTTCAGTAATTACATGTGTTAAAATATAATTTTATTTATGAAACTAAAATAGAAGTTCACTATCTTTGCAAATGTTTAACAAACATATGAAGGAGTAATATTATGTATACTGCCCAAGATATATTAAATGAGAAAGGTACAGAGATGATCCACACTCATCCTGAATCTACAGTAGCTGATGCATTAAAAACAATGCTTGAAAGAAAGATAGGCGCTATTGTTATTAAGGATGGTGAAGATATAGTTGGTATTTGGACAGAACGCGACTTGATGACAAATGTAGTTACAGAAGGGTTCTTTTCAAAGACCTCGAAGATAAAGGATTATATGTCAACAGATCTTAAATTGGCAAAGCATGACGATACGATCCTTGCACTACAGGATAAGTTCCTCGGTAAACGTATTCGACATCTCTTTATCGAAAAAGATGGTAAAATTATTGGTATCATATCTACCGGTGATGTGATAAAAGCAATTATTAATGAAAAAACTAAAGAATTTGAACAGCTACATGCAATTGTTAAATTCGACTATTATGAAGATTGGAAATTCAAAAGAAAAAAAAGATAGTCACATTTATTTTATAGGTTACTGA
>QILJ01000288.1 GCA_003233295.1 Ignavibacteria bacterium
GGAAGAATATTCGGATTCTTCGTAATTATGATCGGCTTCCTCGAAATGATGGCAGGCTTTTTCATCGATGGATTGTGGATGTCTTTTATAGGCTGGTTCCTTGAGAGCGCTGCTTTTGCTCAGATCCAAAGAGAAAAATTTACGAAATACTTAGGTGGGCATACTGTAGAGGAAGCGATGACAAAGGCTTACGGTTTGGTACCTGCAGATACTACTATCTCGGAATTTGTTCAGAATGAAATTCTAACTCGTCATAGACGATCTTTTTTGGTAGAAGACTACGGCAAGTACATTGGACTTCTCACAGTCCATGATATTAAAAACGTTCATCAGAAAGATTGGGATAGGACAAAAGTTACTGATGTAATGAAACCTCTTGACCAGGTAAAAACAGTTGATGTAAACTATCCGTTAGCTGATGCCTTGAAAGCAATGGATAAGGAGGGTGTCAACCAAATGCCGGTTCTCGAAGAAAATAAGATTGTTGGAATGCTGAGCAGGGAAAGCATCATTTCATTCTTTTCAAATTTGAAAGAACAATAAAAACAGAATCAAAAGGGAAAATTATGGCAGGAATAGGATTAGCGCTTGGCGGCGGTGGAGCAAGGGGGCTAGCTCATATCGGGGTTTTGAAAGTTCTTGAACAAGAAGAAATCAAGATAACGAATATTACCGGATGCAGCATGGGTGCCATCATTGGCGGATTGTATGCTTATTACGGTACTGCTGCAGATGTAGAAGAGCATGTCTTTAAGTCTCTGCAAGAACCGAAATTTCAAGATTTACAGCTTGACGATCTGAAAAGAGATCAAGATACTTCCGATAAAGGATTTCTTGAAGAATTTTGGGATTATCTCGGTTTCCGTTTTCAAGTTCTTAAATCACTTCAGAACATTTCTTTTTTTGACGATGAGACCACTACCAATCTATACTCAGGTCTACCGGAAGCTAGAATAGAAAATCTTAAGATAAAGTTTTCGGCAATTGCGACAGATCTGCTTTCCGGTGAGGAAATTAATTTTACTAAAGGAAATTTACGGGAAGTGCTTCGCGCAAGTTCTGCCATACCGGGAATTTTTCCTCCGGTGCAAATAGATGACTATTATCTTGTTGACGGTAGCGCATCGGAAAGCGTTCCTGTCGGTAGGGTTAAAGAAATAGGGGCGGATCGTGTTCTGGCAGTGGATGTAATGCACTGTTTGAGAAGAATAGACAAACCGGTGAATAGTATTGATGTGCTTTCGCGTTCCGGAGATATTGCCTCGTTTCATTTATCCAAAGCACGATTGAAAGATGCCGATTTGGTTATTCGTCCGAAAGTGAGAAAGCTTACTTGGGCAGATTTTGATAAAATAGAGAAGATAATCAGAAAAGGTGAGGATGCGGTTCGGAATAATATCGAAGAGATCCGTAAACTTGCAAATCGTAATTCCTATCTTCTTGAATTTGAACAATATATTAAAAAATTAACCAGATAATAAAATGAACAGAAGTTTATTACTTAACAAAGTTAAAGAGAACCCGGATAAAATTTGGGATGTAATTATTATCGGCGGCGGTGCTACAGGTTTAGGAACCGCTGTTGATGCGGCATCACGAGGTTTTGAAACATTACTCGTTGAGCAGGCAGACTTTGCAAAGGGGACTTCCAGCAGAAGTACAAAACTTGTTCACGGCGGTGTTCGTTATCTGGCGCAGGGAGATCTGTCGCTTGTATTCGAGGCGCTTCATGAACGCGGACTACTTTTCCGTAATGCTCCGCATCTTGTAAGAAATCAAAAATTTATTATCCCGATTTACGAATGGTGGGAAGGTCCTTTTTACAATATCGGTATGAAAGTTTATGATGGTATGGCGGGCAAACTTGGAATTGGTCCGTCGGAAAAAATATCAAAGGAAGAAACGCTGAAAGCTATACCGAATCTGGACGAGAAGGGATTACTCGGTGGAGTGATCTATTATGACGGGCAATTCGACGATTCGCGTCTTGCGGTCAATCTGGCTCAAACTGCAGTAGAGAATGGCGCAGTGGTTTTGAATTATGCCAAAGCAGTTGGTTTTACCAAGGGTAATTATGATCTGCTGGAAGGAATGGTCTTTGAAGATATAGAATCCGGTAACCGCCATACTGTAAAGGGCAGAACGTTGATCAATGCTGCGGGAGTATTTGCCGATGATGTAACAAAACTTGATGATGCTTCTGCCAAACCGATGATCCAGCCGAGTCAAGGTGTCCATATTGTATTGGATAACTCATTTCTGCAGGGTGATTCTGCAATAATGATACCGAATACTTCAGACGGAAGAGTTCTTTTCGCTGTTCCTTGGCATGGTAAAGTTATTGTAGGTACAACCGATACACCGGTTCAGACACACTCCCTTGAACCCCGGGCTTTAGATGAGGAAATAGAATTCCTCATTTCCACTTCATCAAAATATTTAAAAAAAGATCCGAGCAGAAAAGATATCCTTAGTATCTTTGCCGGGCTTCGTCCGTTAGCAGCACCTGATGGGGATAAAGAGACTAAAGAAATATCCCGTAAACATGTGATCACAGTTTCTCGCTCCGGTTTAATTACGGTTACGGGAGGGAAGTGGACAACGTACAGAAGAATGGCGGAGGATGTTGTTGATAAAGCAATTCTTGTCGGCGCCCTTGAAGAGAAGGAATGCGTTACGAAACATATGGCTATTCATGGTTATGTAAAAAACATCGATTTTTCAGAATCACTTTATTATTACGGGGCGGAAAAAGGAAAGATAAACGAATTAATAGTTGCGGATAAAAATTTGGGCGGGAAGATACATCCAAAACTGCCATATCTAAAGGCAGAAGTTGTTTGGGCGGTTCGTAATGAGATGGCTAGAACGGTTGAGGACTTCCTTGCCAGACGTGTTCGTGCATTATTCCTTGATGCCAGGGCAAGTATTGAAGCTGCGCCGGCTGCAGCAGAACTAATTGCAAGAGAATTAAAATACAATCGCAAATGGATCAGAAAACAAGTTGAGGAATTTACTGAACTTGCGAAAGGATATTATTTGGAATAATACGATTTTAGAAAAAACAGAAACTTCTAATTTGTTGTAAATTAAAATTACTATTATGGGACATTCACACGATCATTCACATCCGGCGGAAACAAGCGGTACCCGTTTGTTCATAACCATCCTTCTAAATTTTGCAATAACTATTACTGAAATAATCGGCGGTATTCTTTCTGGAAGTCTTTCCTTAATTTCTGATGCGATGCACAACTTCAGCGATGGAATCGCTGTCATTATAAGTTACATTGCCATACGCTTAAATAAAAAGCCGAAAGATTATCGATATACTTTTGGATATAAAAGAGCAGAGATCCTAGCGGCAGTTTTCAATGCTTCAGTGCTTATCGGGATAAGTCTCTATTTATTCTTTGAAGCTTATAACAGGTTTGTAAATCCCGAGCCGATTAAAGGCAGCATTATGATAATTGTTGCTTCGATAGGTTTATCAGCCAATATTGCGGGAACTTTGCTTTTGAGATCCGGTGCAAAAGAGAATATGAATATCCGCTCGGCATACCTGCATCTTTTCAGCGATGCAATTTCCAGTGTAGGTGTAATTATCGGGGGAATTTTTATTTATTATTATCAGATATATTGGATTGATCCGGTTATTACTGTTCTGATCTCACTTTATATAATTAAGGAGAGCTGGGAAATTGTTAAAGAGGCAATTCGTATCCTGATGATGGGTGCGCCCGATGAGGTTTCTATTCATAAGATAGAGGAAGAGATAAATAAAATTGA
>QILJ01000371.1 GCA_003233295.1 Ignavibacteria bacterium
GCGTATCCTCTTTCCCTAACTTTTATGAAGTATGCGTTTTCTACTGCACGAGTTGCATCAAACCAGAGCCTGATCTTATGCTCCTTACAGAACTTATGAACTGCTTTAAGATTAGCCATTGAGAAGGGCTGACCGCCAGCCATATTCACTGGTCCAGCCATACTTATATAAGCAATTTTCTTTGCCCCGACTTTTTTCACCAAGTTTTTTAGTTTTTTAATATCAATGTTTCCCTTAAAGAGATGTCCACTTGTAGTATCGTGAGCTTCGTCAATTATCACATCAACAAAAATTCCACCGGCAAGTTCCTGATGAAGCTTTGTTGTTGTAAAGTACATATTGCCTGGAACATAATCCCCCTCATTTATCAATATCTTGGAGATAATATGCTCTGCCGCCCGCCCTTGGTGAGTAGGAACAAAGTAGGGCATTCCATAATACTTTTTGATATTCTTCCAAAGGTAATAGAAGTTTTTGCTTCCCGCATAAGCTTCATCACCGATCATCATCCCCGACCATTGTCGGTCACTCATTGCATTTGTGCCGCTATCGGTTAATAGATCGATATACACATCCTCTGACTTGAGCAAAAAAGTATTGTACCCCGCTTTCTTGATCACTTTTTCACGATGTTCACGCGTTGTCATTTTGATTGGCTCAACAACCTTGATCTTAAACGGCTCAGCCCAGCTTCTTCTGATAATCTTTTTAGCCACAATACCTCCCAATAAACTTATTAATAATGTTTTTATTAGTTAAGAGAATAATTTTCCGGCTCATATTCAACTTCAATTATAGAACTTATCCCACCCCTCACATTGAACTCTGCAATAATATTCATATACCTAGGCTTACAAACATTTACGAGATCATCCAATATCTTATTAGTAACGGCTTCAAAAAACATTCCATCGTTTCTATATGAGTTGAGATAAATTTTGTATGACTTTAATTCAACACAAAGTTTATCCGGAATGTATTCCAAAATAATTGTCGCAAAATCAGGCTGACCTGTTTTAGGACAAAGAGATGTAAACTCCGGAGCTGTATGTTCAATTGTATAATCTCTGTCCGGGTATGGATTATCGAATGTCTCTAATAATTTTTTTTTGTCTTCCATTGTTTCCTCTTCTATTAAAAATATCTTGGTCTAATTTTATACTTGATCGGATCCTCAATGCCCACTTGCTGAAATCCGCGCAGCCTTAATGCACAGCTATCACATACGCCGCATGCTTCGTCCTCATTTTGATAACATGACCAGGTTAAATGCAACGGGGCATTGAGTTTTATTCCCTCTTTAATAATTTCTGATTTCTCCATATGGATTATCGGTGTTTGTATTGTGATCTTTGTATCGGGCTTTGTTCCCAATTCAATTACCTTGTTGAATGCATTAAAAAAATCGGGTCTGCAGTCGGGATAGCCGGATGAATCCTCAAACACGGCACCGATAAAAACAGCCTCCGCTGCGATCACTTCCGCCCAGCTTACACACGCCGTTAAAATGTTCGCATTACGGAAAGGAACATACGAGGTTGGTATTTCTTCTGTTTCAAGATCCGCTTTAGTTACCTCCATTGATTTATCCGTAAGAGATGAGCCGCCGATTTTCGATAAATGATTAAAATCTATAACAATACGTTTTGATACTTGATAGTAATCGGCAATATCATTAAATGCTTTTAATTCTCTTTCCTGCGTACGCTGTCCGTAATTTATATGGGCAAGTGCAAGATCATATTTTTCGTTAGCAATTGCTGCAGTCACACAACTATCCAATCCGCCGCTTACAGCAATTACTGCTAATTTTTTTTCGCTCATATTTCATGCTTTTAAATATTGAGTCAAAAATTACTAAAATATTGCGTCAAAAATGAAAGACCAATAATATTAACTCCATAATTTCATTAAAAGATTTCTCTATTTAAAAATGAAATTTTATTAAGTTTAAACTTCATATTTCATCAGGAGTTACAAATGCAATATACTCAATTAGGTAAAAGAGGCCCTACGATTTCAACGGTAGGATTCGGCGCATGGGCAATTGGAGGAATGAACTGGGGAAAAACCGATGACGAAGTATCGCTAAATGCTTTACACAAAGCTGTTGATAAAGGAGTAACCTTAATTGACACAGCCGATGTTTACGGTTTCGGACATTCCGAAGAATTGATATCAAAACTAATTAAGGAGCGCGGCAAGGACAACATTATTATTGCAACCAAAGCAGGTAATGATTTTTATAATGCCAGTTCAGAGGACGATGCCGGCTATGGCGCAATAAAACAAACCTATACAAAAGAATACATTGTTTTTGCTGCCGAGCAGAGTTTAAAACGACTTGGTGTTGAAGCTATTGACATTCTACAACTTCACAGCCCGAATCTTGATAAACTTGAAAGAGACGAACCATGGGAGGCTCTTGAACAATTAAAGAAAGACGGGAAAATTATTAATGCCGGTTTTAGTATTCAATCATTTAAAGAAACTGAACATGCCCATTTATTAGATCAGCACCATGATTTAATTGACTCTATTCAAGTACGCTATAACTTGTTGGAGCGTGAAGCGGAAGAAGTACTTTTCCCCAAAGCACAAAAGTATGGCATAGGTGTTATTGTTAGAATACCACTACTGTTCGGTTTTCTTACCGGAAAGTTCACGAAAGACTCAAAATTTATTGAGGAAGATCACAGAAGTATGAATTTATCTAAAGAAAAACTGGAAAAATATTTGACTCAACTTGAAAAAATTCGTCCTCTGTTTGATGAATACCCGGATCAAAGTATGGCGCAAGTTAGCTTGAGGTTTTGTATTTCTCATCCGGCATGTCATACGGTAATTCCCGGGGCAAAAACTGATAAACAGGTTATCGAAAACTGTTCTGCTTCTGACTTAGGTCCAATTCCTGAGGAAGTTATTAATAAATTTCTCTAAAAAGTAATTTCAATTTTAAGACACCTCTCTTTAATAAATTAAGGAGAGGAAATTAAATTACTTGGCAATGGTTTAATTAACTAAATTTTATGTTAAATAGTTTATTACTATGGATACTATTAAATGGGGTATTATTGGGTGCGGGGATGTAACGGAAGTTAAAAGCGGTCCTGCATTTCAACTGGTTGAAAATTCCGAGCTTGTTGCTGTAATGCGGCGAAACAGTGAGCTTGCAAAAGATTATGCTAAACGACACAAAGTTGCTAAGTGGTATGACGATGCTGCATCTTTGCTTCATGACCCTAATGTGAATGCAATATATATTGCTACTCCTCCATCGTCACACAGTGTATATACAATTGCAGCAGCTAACGTAGGAAAACCGGTTTACGTTGAAAAGCCGATGGCAATGAGCTACAAAGATGCAAAACAGATGGTTAAGTTCTGTAAGCAAAATAACGTTCCCCTTTTTGTTGCATATTACAGACGGGCTTTGCCAAGATTTTTAAAGGTAAAAGAACTCATTGAAGAGAAAATGATTGGAGATGTTAAGTTTGTTAATATTAGATATTACGAAAAACTTAGAGAAGAAGACATAAACGGAAACTTGAATTGGCGCACCAACCCTAAAATTGCCGGCTGTGGGTATTTTTGTGATCTTGGTTCACACATAATCGATCTTGTTCAGTTTTTGCTTGGCGATATTACAGAAGCTTCCGGACACGCATCAAATCTGAATAAAATTTATCAAGCTGAGGATATTGTAAGCGGCGAGTTCCTTTTTAATTCTGGAATTCATGGTACAGGCATCTGGTCTTTCAATGCTTCTGAAAA
>QILJ01000571.1 GCA_003233295.1 Ignavibacteria bacterium
ACCATCATACCCATCAATCCTAACTCACCCATTTTTTTAATTATCTCTGCCGGGAATTCTGAATTCTTATCCCGTTCAACTGCCGATGGTGCAATTTCAGTTTCAGCAAAATCACGTGTCATTTCTTGAATCATTTTCTGTTCTTCGGTTAGACTAAAATTCATTTTTTCACCTCAAAATTTTATAGATAGTTCAAACTAATTATTCCATCCGGTAATTTCAATAGGTAGTAGATTTTAGGAAAGCATTAATTTTAGAAAGATTGTTGCCATATCCGTATATTTGCTCACTATGATTTTGAATAGTAAGAAAATAGAGTTAAAGGGAATGACACTTTCCGAAATGGAGAATTATTTTGAATCCATCGGGGAGAAAAAATTCCGAGCATCTCAGGTATTTAATTGGATGTATAATAATCTGGTTACAGAGATTGACCAGATGGTTAACATCCCAAAAAGTCTGAAAACAAAACTTGATGAGAGAACTACTCTCAACACATTAAAATTAAGTGACGTTCAGCATTCTTCATCAACCGGTACGACAAAATATTTGTTCAAGACTCGCGACAATCACAGCATAGAAACCGTTTTTATACCGGACTCAAAGAGAAACACGTTATGCGTTTCAACACAGATTGGCTGTCCGCTGGATTGTAAATTCTGCGCTACCGGACTTATGGGTTACACAAGAAATCTTTCCGTTGGTGAAATTGTTGATCAGTATATTTTAACCGCCGCGGAAGTCGGCAAAGAAACTATAACCAACATTGTTTACATGGGAATGGGCGAACCGCTACTCAATTTTAATAATACTCTGCAATCGGTATCAATCTTTACAAATGAACTGAACAAAAGGATAAGCAGAAACAGAGTGACTGTTTCCACTTCTGGAATTCCGCATAAAATAATCGAGTTAGCTGATAGTTCTTACAGGGTGAAATTAGCTCTTTCGCTTCATTCTGCGTTTGAAGATGTCAGAAGTAAAATAATGCCTATCAATGTTAAATACTCACTTGCAGAAAATATTGAAGCGATACGCCATTACTCCAGAGCAACTAAGACAAGAATTACATTTGAATATACAATGCTGAGCGGAATAAACGATAGAGCAGAAGATGTAAAAGCTCTAACAAAATTATGCAGAAGCCTTCCTTCTAAACTCAATGTGATTCCCTTTAACAGTATTGCACACATGAGTCCCGAAGGAATATCGAAAGAATTAGAACCAACACCTAAAAGCAGAATTGATGAATTTGTTGCAGAGCTTAGAGATAATAATATTACTGTAATGGTAAGAGATACGCAAGGAGATGATATTGCCGCAGCTTGCGGACAGCTGGCTATAAGAGAATTAGAGGTTCCCGCTAGAAACATGCAGAAATGACAGATAATTTAAATATTATAAATTTATGAAAAAACTTACACACGATGAAATATCTGAAAACAGAAGTACTTTAGAGACTTTACACAAAGTTAATAAACTTCCTGTATATGTAATTTTAAACAGCATTCGCAGCAGTTATAATGTCGGCTCAATATTCAGAACTTCTGACGGCGCAATGATAAAGAAGCTTTATCTATGCGGCTACACTCCTCATCCGCCGCACAAGGAAATATTGAAGACCGCTCTCGGCTCAACGGAGAGTGTGGAATGGGAATATGTAGAAGATCCGAAAGAAGCTGTGCTGAAACTCAAAGAAGAAGGGGTGAAGATCTGCGCTCTTGAGCAGACCAGTAAAAGTAAAAATTATTATTCCATTTCTAAATCCGATCTTCCCCTAGCGCTTATTATAGGAAATGAAATATCCGGTGTTTCGCAGGAGTTGATTGACCTTTGTGATTTCTCAATTGAGATCCCTCAATACGGAATTAAGCAGTCACTGAACGTAGCCGTGGCTTATGGTATTTCGATATTTGAGTTGAGAAAGATTTATGATACTTGATGTGCTGGATGCTGGATTTAGCGGCTAGTAAAGTATGATTCGCCGTTATCCTTTGTATGAATGATCAATAAATTAGCACGCACCATTTTGATAAGTGTGCGTGAAGCTCTTCTGTTTGAGATGTTCGCTGACTGAGCAAGTTCCGAAACGGTTGTGTTTTCATGATCGGCAAGCAATTCAAAAACTTTCTCTTCTGTTTTCCCTATTGAATAGTTTATCAGTTTTTTATTAGTGTAAGCTGCCTGTAATATCTTTATCATTTCCTTACTGGCTGGAATACTTTTATCATTTACCCTAACATATATATCGGCAGAATTTATATCGATCTCATTTTTATAATCTTGAATTCTGTGCGGTTTGAATTCTGATTCTGCGATGGTTACAACAACAATCTCTTTGCCATAAAGGGGAACAAAATCTATATTATATTTTACCGGGGGTTGACAATACTGTTCTGCTGCCTCCTTTATTAATTCAGCTTCCCCTTTTTCACTTTCTACTCCATGAACTGATCCGTCATCGTCAATCCCGAAAAGAACAATACCTCCATTGGTATTTGCAAATGCAATAAATTCCTTGGCAATTTTATGGAATGATGAGAAGCGTTGTTTAAATTCTATATTTTGGTTTTCCCCTTTTTCAATAAGGGTTAAAATATTTTTTGATGTCATAATTTTCAAAGAATTAAACTGAGAATCCCTTTAAAATAAGTAAAATGAATTCTCTATCAGATACACATTTTTATTTCTGATCAGATTGTTCGTTCGCGGTGCTGTCCTGTACTTGTGGTTTTACAGCGGATGAATCCATCTTCACTGCTGACGAATCAGCTTTGATCGCACCTGCTGCAGAACTGTCAATCTGTGTAGCAAGGCTGTCTTGTTGAGAAAGACTATCTTGCTGAGAAAGACTATCCCGTTTTGCAAGGCTATCTTGTTGAGCAATTAATTTCAAACTATCTTCAATGGCTTTCTGCACTTGTGCAATAGAATCCTGGATTGCCTTCATCCTTCTTCTATAAAATTTTAATTTGTTATAAACACTTCTAGCATATTCAGTTCTTGGGTAGTGTGTCTGCAGAGTATCATAGTAATCGGCGGCAAAACCGCTGTCGAAAAGTTTATTCTCGTATATCCATCCAATTGTATAGAGAGCCTTCGGCGCATATTGCGATTTAGGGTACTCCTTATATATACTAAAGAAATCGTCAATAGCATCAAAGTATTCTTCGTTATCAAGTTTTGATTCTCCCTGGACATACTTATCCTTTGCCGGATCGGAGTCAAGCGTCGCAGCATCTATTCCCAATCTGACAGCAGCAGCTTTAGCTATTGGGTCTTCCTTATAGTTATCATAAACCTCACGGAAGAGACTGTCGGCTTTCTCATTCTCATCCAGCGTTAGATAATAACTGCCAAGTGCATACATTGTTCTAGCTTGATAATTTGTATTCGGATAATTCTCCAGAATATCCGTATAATAGTGATATGCAGAATCGAGAACATTGAGATCGGTAAAATAAAGATTGCCAAGTTCATATTCGTTTTTTACAATGCTGGTCCTCATAGAATCAATTGTGATCTTCGGCATTTTGGGTTTGTATGTAAAGAGGGAATCCTCTTCATAAACAAATTTATACTTCTGAGTCCTCCTTTTACCGGTTGTTTTACCCCTTTTAGTATTTGTACGCTGGCTGGCTCCCTGGCTGGCTCTAATCCTTCTATCAACCTGTTCCGCAGAATCCCGCCTTGCTTCATACGCTGCATAAGCTAACGAATCCTTTTGGAACTGCAATGTATCTATTAAATAAACTTCTTCTTTCTTTGAAAACTTCTTCTTTCTTTGAGGAAATAATTCTGTTAGTATATTCTCGACGTCGTTTCAGAATTCCGGATTTTTTTCTCGCTTCTAATTTGAATTCGTCAGGCGCCAGCTTGGAATTAATTTTATCATATAAAATTTTAGCGCTGTCAAAATCAGCATAATAATGTTCTACAATATCGGCGCGCATAAAAGCGGCAATTCCTGCGCTTTCTGTTTTCTTATAGGCAGTATCTATTGTTGTAAAAAGCTCTAGAGCAAGTTTAGGCTCATCTTTATCCAAGTGTATCTGTGCAATCTCAAGATCAATTTTACCCCAGTACTCGCGGTATTTAGTATCATCTCTCATTTCCTGAAGAAGCTCCATAGCTTCATCAACTCGATCCAAATGCTTTATAGCTTTCGCATATTCAAGTCGACTTTTGAATTCAATATCAAACGATGGAGAACCTTCATCAACAACTCGCTGAAAAGCCGCAACTGCATTTTCATAATCGTTCAATGTTACATATAAAAGTCCAAGTTCATATGTAACTTCTGCATGAGTTTCATCCGGAAGCGGCTGCTGTAATAATTCGTTTATTATTTGTACCGCTTTGGAATAATTTTCTTTATAGATCAAATAACTGATCTCAGTTCGATAAGCTTCAAAAACTATATCCTCTTCTTCATCAGCAGTTGCTTTCTCTTTTACTTGATTCAGATGCTGTAACCCGGCAGTAAAATTTCTCATCTGCATTTCGGATTTTGCAATCCATAACCTATTTTCAAGCATTAGGTCTTCATCATTCAGCCCGTCAAGCTCCTGGAACTTACGCAGAGCTTTATTATACTGCCCCTTATAGTAAAAGGCTTTCCCCAGCATATATATTGATTCGTTTACGTACTTTGTGTCCTGATTGAACTGTAGTATCTTTGAACAATTCTTGATAACTATGTCAAAGTTCTTATTTGCCTTAGCAGGTATTTTATCCTCTTTAAAAGCGAATAACTCTCTATTCTGTGATAGCTGGATCTCATCCATGGCTTCTTCGAAGGCTTTTTCTGCATTATAATAGCGGTTAAAGTAGGTTGTAAAATTTCCCCACATACTACATCCAGCAATGAAAAGAAGAAGGATGAAAACACCGGTTCTCGGATGCAATATTTTTTCTTTCAGAAATTTCATTTTATCCGTTTTTGATAAATGAATCTTAAAGCGCTTCCGGTCCGGATTCTTCTGTCCGAATACGAATTGCATCTTCTATATTGTAAATAAATATTTTTCCGTCTCCGACTTGACCGGTTTTTGCAGTTTCCAAAATTGAATCAACAACTTTATCAGCAATAGAATCGTCAACAACAATTTCTATTTTTATTTTCGGTACAAATTCAATTTGGTATTCACTTCCCCGGTAGGTTTCGGTATGTCCTTTCTGCCTGCCGTAACCACGGACTTCGGAAATAGTCAAACCTTTTATTCCGTCTTCCAGAAGCGCCTCTTTTACTTCCTCTAATTTAAATGGACGAATTATTGCTTCGATCTTTTTCATTATACCTCCGTTACCCGTTTTTGCCATGACAGTGTTTATACTTTTTACCACTGCCGCAAGGACATGGATCGTTCCTTCCGACCTTTTCTTCAACTCTCACAGGCTGCTGTTTCCCGCGCTTAGCGCCTTCGTCCTGCTGTCCGCCTTTCAAACCCAAGTTATCAACATTAGCTTTAACCAAATTTATACGCTGCGGAGCACGTCTTTCTTCCTTTATCTCTTCCGGTTCTTGCGGGAAAAACTTAAAGCAGAATGAGACAATTTCTGTTTTGATCTCTTCTACGAGAGTTACAAATAATTTATATGCTTCTCCTTTATACTCGAGGAGCGGATCTTTCTGACCGTAAGCTCTAAGACCAATACCTTCTTTCAGATCGTCCATCTCACGCAGATGATCTTTCCATTTTTCATCAATTACATGAAGAACAGCAAACCTCTCTAACCTACCCATAATTTCGGGTGTAAGCATTTCTTCTTTTCTTTTATAGAACTCATGTGCAGCTTTAAGTATTTTCTCTTTTACTCCGTCCCTGCCTAGGTCCTGGTAAGTCTGCGGATCAAATTTAATTTCAACCAAAAGAGTCTGCATCAGGTCTTCGCTTAATGCATCCATCAAACCGTTTTCATAATATTGTTCAAGAAGATAATCGATATAATCCTCAAGATCGTTGTACACTTCATCAATCAGTCTTTCACCTTCAAGCGCTTGACGTCTCCTTGTATAGATAACATCTCTCTGCTGATTCATAACATCATCATACTCAAGAAGTCTTTTACGAATTGCGAAGTTATTTT
>QILJ01000460.1 GCA_003233295.1 Ignavibacteria bacterium
GTACCGCTTGGACTTTCGACATTAATAAAAATCCTTTCAGGATCAACAGTCGGGAAGAATTCAACTCCATGGTCAAATATTAAATATATTTCTATTATTAGTACCAGTGATAAAAATGATCCTGCCAAAACTCTTAAACGAATATTCGAAAAAACCGCAATAACTCCAATACCCAACAGAATACTGATTATCATTGCAACAAACGTTGGTAATGGTGAGGCTAGAAGCGCGCTAAAAACGAAGAAGAATAGGAAGAACGCACCTATCCCCATCCAATTCCTTTTATTTACTTTTTGATTGGGATCTCTTTCCTCCCCGATCATCTTCGATAAAACCCTTTCATAGAAATCTATTGTAGCCGGAAGAAATTCATCAGCAAATTTATAAGTGATTTTTTTAAGTGGTCTAAGCAGTTTGTCTTTTAGCGTTTTCGATTCCGGGTTGTGCGTTTCTAATTTCATATATTTTGATGCAAGCACCGGATTAATAACCAATGCAACAAATAATGAAGAGGATAAAGTGACGATCAAAGTAATCGGCAGATATTTCATAAAATCACCCACAACACCCGGCCAGAACATTAGCGGAGCAAATGCCATAAGAGTTGTTAAAGTAGAGGTTGTAATAGGCCAGGCGACTTCTTTAGCCCCCAATTTTGCCGCACTAATTAAATCATGCCCCTCTTCCAGAAATTTATACGTATTTTCGATGATCACTATGGCATTATCCACAAGCATACCAAGGGCAAGTATAAGTGAGAACAGCACAACCATATTAAGTGTAATATCAAGCGCCGATAATATAATAAATGATAAAAGCATACTCAGCGGTATTGCCAAAGCCACAAATACAGCATTACGTAAACCGAGAAGGAAAAACAGAACAAGTAAAACAAGCACTAGACCTGAGAAAATATTATTCTCCAAGTTCTTCACTGTTCGTTTAATATCTTTAGATCGATCAACTGTTATTGAGAATGTAACTGACTCAGGTAATTTATTATCATAATTATTTATTATTTCCTTTATCTGATCAGCTATGTGAATAATATTTGAACCGGTTGTTTTTGAGATGTTAAGTGTAACACATGGTACACCATCCAATCTTGCAAATGTTTTTATATCGGCGAATGCATAACTGACGTTTGCCACATCTTTAACATAAATAGGCATTCCGTCTTTCATCTTCACAATCAGATCTTGGATGATATATGGTCTGTCAAATTCACCGGGAACGCGAACAAGAAAACTTGAGTTGCCAATATCAATTGACCCGCTGGGAATTGTCTTATTTTCATTTCTGATCGCTGCAATAACATCATCGAAACGAATATTATAATTGACCAATTTATTTATGTCAACATTGACTTTAACTTCTCTTTCAAGTCCGCCGCTTATTTTTACTTCCAGAACACCTTCGATACTTTCAATATCATCTTTCATATCATCGGCAATATCTTTTAACTTTACTAGTCCTTGCGGGCCTGAAATATTAAAAGTGAATATTGGAAACTCGGAGAAATTAAGTTCAATGATCTGAGGTTTCTCAACATCATCCGGAAGTTCAGACTCGGCTTTGTTAACCTTATCCCGTACTTTCTGAAGTGCATCGTCAATATCAAACCCCGAATCAAACTCTACTTTTATATTAGAAAATCCTTCGGTTGATGAGGATGTAATTTCCTTAACTTCGCTAATTGCATTCAATTCCTTTTCTATCGGCTGTGTAACTAGTGATTCAATATCCTCAGGCGATACACCGAAATATGGAGTTGCGACAATTACCACAGGAATTTGGACATCCGGTGATGCTTCTCTCGGCAGCGACATATAAGCTGATATTCCCGCAATTGTAATTACAAAAATTAAGATGAATACACTTGTTCTATTATTAATACTGACATCAGTAATTTTCATTCTTCTTCCTTTTTATTCAACCACGTTGACTTTTTGACCATCAATTAAATTTTGATATCCTATAACAATCAGTTCATCCCCCGCTTTTAATCCTTTGGAGACAGCAACTTCATTTGCAGTCCTTTTAAGGATAGTGATTTTTCGACTTCGTGCTTTACCATCTTCTAATATGTAAACGATATAACCTTCATCAACTCTTGAAATAACTTCAGTAGGAACCAATATCATATTATCATATGTGGTCTGTTGAATTTTTACATTTGCCATTAATTCCGGTTTAAGTATTCGACCCTTATTACTTAAAGTGATCTCTATCGGGAAAGTTCGGTTAACTGCATTAACGGATATTCCTACAAAAGTGATCCTTCCTTTAAACTCTTTATCAATGGCTTTAATATATACTGATGCACCATCACCTTTCTTAACTGTTTCTACATATTTAGACGGAACCCCAGCTTCGACTTTAACTTTTGCAATATCAATCAGCAATACGATCGGCTGACCAACCGGTGCAAGTTCACCTACATCATAATACTTGCGATCGATATAACCTGAAAACGGTGCATTTATAAAAGTATTGTTGAATCTATCTTTAATTAATTTATATTTTGCTTCCATCTGCTGTAAATTATACTTTGCCTGCAGATATTGGATTTCACTATTTACATTTTCTTTATAAACTATTTCCTGCTTTTCATATGTGATCTTCGCAAGTTCATATTGGGCTTTTGTAGCTTGCAGATTTGCCTCCAAAGCCTCATGATCGATAATTACGATCGTATCGCCCTTAACTACATAATCACCTTTCTCCTTACTGAACTTAATGATTTTACCGCCTTCTGTAGTAGAGATCAATGCCTTCTGATATGGTTTAACAGTGCCCACAACGGAAATGAAATCTGTATATTCCGTAGCTTTTAGTTTAAGTGTTTTTACCGAAACCGTGTTGCTTTTATCTTTATTACTAGCAGTTTCATTCCCACTTTTTTTTGAGCAACTTGTTAGAACAACTAATACAATAATAAGCAGAATTAGAGGTGATAAATATTTCAACTTTGTCATCATATATACCTTAAATTAATTAAATTTTATTTCATCAAGAGTTTTACCCATCAGCATATCCAACCTTGCATGATTAATACGATAGTCGTAAACCGATTGAAGATAATTGACTTGTGCAGCTAACAACGCTCCGAGTGCATCTGTAACTTCCAATTGTGTTCCCAATCCGGTATTAAAGCGTTTAATAGCAATCTGATAACCGCGTTCGGCTTCATTCATAGAAGATTTATAAGCATTCACCTGTTCATGTGATTTTTTTATTTGAAGAATAACATTTTCAAAATTATTTTTTACGGTCTCTTTCGTATTTATTAATTTTTCTTCCGAAATTTTATAATCAATTTTTGCCTGCTCAACTTTCGAGTTAGTAGCAAATCCTCTAAAGATTGGTATTTTCAGCGCTAACCCTACATTAATTGAATTAAAATAATTCCAATCTTTTGGTACGAACTTTTCTTCAAAAGCTTGAACCTGCCAGTTTCCAAATCCTTGAAGTTCCGGTAAATGTTTTGTCCATTCATATGAAGCATTCAGATCTTGTAATTGTGTCTGCAGTTCCATCTGTTGGATTAAATTATTTTTAGCAAGCAGTGAATCCTTTCCAGTCACATAATCAGGCAGTTTAATATCTTCAAAGGTCAATGAATCTAAAATACCAAGTGAGTCATTCAAGTCAATTCCCATAACTAATTTTAAATTATTCATCGCTTGTTTCTTCTGATTCAATGCACCGGTTTTTTCCGGAATTAGGTTCTGATATGTTACATTTGCTCTTATATAATCATACTC
>QILJ01000350.1 GCA_003233295.1 Ignavibacteria bacterium
GGAATGACTGAGTGATACGCAATGGTTTAGACCTGGTTGCACACTTCGAAAATAAAAAGTCGTTAATCGGTGTTCGGTGTTCCGGTCGCCCAGATGCACACTTGCACTGGTCGTAGCATGCTGCTACGACCGATTTTTATATTACAAACCCAAACCTAATCACCCACGGCCTCTTATAAGGTGACACCCCTTCTTCGTAAAGAAAATCATACAACACCATCACCTGCCCCTTAATCCCCTTCACAAAACTGTACTCTTTACCAATACCCACCAGCGCTCCGGGCTTCCATCGACGGTAAATTTCATCAGTGCTACTGCCCGATTCCACCGCAGTATTCATTCTTTCATATTCCCCATGCAAGAAAAAACCCTTAGGCGCATCTGCCTGGAAAAACCCTCGATAACCGTACACTTGGTCTTTTGCTTCTAATTCATCAAAATTCAGAATGGCCCGGTAGGTGGCCCCAATCCCCAGGGTAAATTTTTTATTGAGCCGGTAACCCAATAATGGAGACAAGTCTACTGAGGTTGGGACTTTGCTGGTACTCGTGCCGCCACCAGAGGGGCTTAGTGACGACTGTGGTTGCCCGCTGGTACTGGGAGTGGTTGACTGAGATCCACTACTTCGGGAGTATGACGGATTTATTTGAAAAGTCCCGCCGAGCACTAGCCGCTCCGACAACGGCCTGCCCTCCAAACTATTGCGCTTCACCGCCGTGGACATATCCTTAGTCGACTGAATGGAGGAATATTTCTTCTTAAAAGTGGCTAGTTTTTGCTGGGCTGCTTGCAATTTGTCCTGGTGCTGCGAGAAGTGTTTGTTGACCAATTCCTTGGCCTGACTTTTGATTTTGTCTTTATCTTGGTAGCCCTCGAGCTTTCCCCGGTAGTCTTCAGGTGTTTTACGTGCTTGTTCCAGTTTGGTAGATAGTTTTTGCAATTCCTGGAACTCCGGATACTTTCCGATTTTAGATTCTAGTTGCTTCATCAAGGGGGATTCGTCTGTTAACCCTCCGGAAACAATATCCTGCATCTCCTTAAAATACCCGCTGGACTCCTGGGATAGCTGTTGTAATTGTTGCCCGTAACCCTTCAGTGACTGCAGATCTTCCAGGTTAAGTAGTTTGCCCTGGTATTGTTTGACTACGCCTTCTATCTGGTCCAATTGACCACTGTAGTGCTCTACCCATTTTAATTCTTCCGAGTCAGTGATTTTGGACTGGTAGGTTTCAAGGGACTCGTTGATGCCGTTCAGTTTGGCGGTGTATTGCTCTGGGGTTAGCTTATTGAGTGGGTCATTCCCCAACTCACCAACTCGGGTATTTGATATGGAATCCAGACCTTTAGATATTCCAGAGGTCTTAGATTCTAGATCAGAGATCCTAGATCCAATTAGTTGGGCCTTGGCCTGAAATAGGCTGTCGACTTGGGTTAGGTATTGGTCTGGTAAATGGGTGATGCTATTCAGCTCCTGTTGGATCCCACCATGATATAATAGGCTATCCGCTACTACCCAACTACCCAGGACAGATTGGTGATCCTGCGCCTGTACAAATAGGCTGTGTAAGAGTAAAACTATGGTAGAAATAAATTTGATAATGTTCAGTTGAAAATATTACAACAAATTGCAAAGCAAGTGGGAAATTCCACCCCTATGCATGGCAGAAACACCTATTCCATATTTTTTTTCACAAAAGAATCTCACCAGTTTCCATGTTAATTGTAATGTACGATTCTCCGCTAATGACCTTGAATGTAGTATCAGTATTATTTAGTTGATTAGTCAAGATTCTCAACCGGTGATCTCCTTGTACTTAGCTTTGAATAATATAAAGTGTCCCCCACATTATTACTGTATTTTCTAATTGTGTAAATGTTAATTGGCTTATCATTTATTTCAATTTTACCACTTTTTATATCCTTAGACCAGTTGGTGATTTGATACTTATTTCTTCTTTGTGTAAATATGACCATCCCATTCCAGTTGGGTATTGCTCAAAACCTTTACAAAATCACCATTCAACCTAAGCGTACTCAAGTAACATGCTGTCAGCTCTGGAATATTTATTGTAAACTGATTTGACTTGGAGTTCAACACTTCATACCTCATGGTAGAAATATAATTTGGTGACATATTCGATCTCCAACCCATAGAACAACTTACCGGATGCGCTGTAATTTCAAAGTTCTTAACTCTTACATCTGCAGGTAGCCCCAGTACAATTGTATTAGTATAAAATCTAGCTAAGTTCACTTGATAGTCAATCTTTGACTTATTTGTTTCTATCGATATAGTGTAATAAAGAACCCTAGCTTTCTCATTTCCTTTATTGTACTTATCATGCACCTCTTCTATTGGGTTCCTAATTAGGAGATACGTACTATCTGTCGATTCTAGAACCTGCTCATCAACCTTCATATTAACTAAAGAAGCCAACTGCATAGGGTTAGTGTAAAGTTTAATAAAAGAGGATACATTTTCGTCTCTTTCCCAATAGCCAAAGGCTAAAGTATCACTGCAGTGATACAGTGATAAATGAGAGTTCTCATTCGTATCCATAAATAAAAACAAATCCTCACTCAGATACAGTTTAATGTTATCCATCTCATCGTGAACATATGCTCCCTCAATATCCTGTGCCATAAGTGTTCCAAATGAAAAACTTAATAGTAGTATCGCTAATAATCTTTTCATTGTTTAAACTTTACGGTCTTACCCTTCTTTATTTTTTTCTGATACTGTTCTGCATTCCTTATACCTTGCTGTCTGCGGAGATATACCTTATTTCTAATCTCTGGATACACATAATTCCCGCTATCATCCTTCAAGTTGGCTATATTTTCAATAACGCCCCATCTGGAATCTGCCGCTCCTGCACCATTTCCTGTATACCCCCATTGAGCCTGATATCCTGCTACCTCATCATCGGCACCATAAGTTTGTGGACTAGTACCAAGCAAATTGTTATTCTTATCAAAAGCCAATCCATTAGCTGATGCTAGGGATAAGGAAGTATGTCTGATTTCATGAATACGTAAACCATCATCTGACCCAAAAATATTAATAACAGCATCGTTACCCTTAGTTACTCCATATTTCCCAGACCCTTGATTATCTCCACTCGCTAATCTATAGGTGTTGTTTTGATCGGCACCTAATGCATCAATATCACTAATAGATTGATTCATCTGATCAGTTCTTGAGTCAATTGTCGCAATGGATTTTTCTTGATTCTTGGTGCTTTTTCCTTTTTTACTCCTCTTTGTAATTTTGGACTGAAGCTTTCCTTTACGTTTAGCTAATTGAGCCTTTCGTTTCTCGACATTCCCTTTCAACTTATCCGCCTCTTTTTGATCTTCCCATATCATACCAGTTGGATCAATGTATTTTATAGGGTTATTCTTCACATAATGATAAGAAGTCCAAGCTTCCTGCATTACGCTGGCTAAAGGGTCAATTTGTATAAACCTGCCGATTGCAGGGTCAAGCATTCTTGCACCATAATCTATCCAACCCAGGTCTAATTCGTCCTGAGCTTCCTTCCCATTATATTTCCATGGATTACTCCCCTGCTTTCCAACTCCCCTCATTGTCAACCCAAACGGATAGTAGTGGTCTTCCTGGATAATAGGGCTTTCAATATGCGTAATAGTGAGCTCATCAAAGAACACATCCAAATCCAGCGCACTTTCATTGGTTAGGTAAATATACATAGGTTTAATGTTCATTTCTTTTGCATCGCCCAAAA
>QILJ01000081.1 GCA_003233295.1 Ignavibacteria bacterium
ATATTGATCTGATCATCATCGGGAGGGGCGGCGGGTCGCTGGAAGACCTATGGGCATTTAACGAAGAGATCGTAGCTCGCGCTATCTTTAACTGTAATATTCCTGTTATAAGCGGAGTCGGTCACGAGATCGATTTTACTATTGCGGATTTTGCTGCCGACTTACGAGCACCGACACCAACTGCAGCGATGGAATTAGCTACACCCGATAAAGCTGAAATCTTTGGTTTTATTGATGATTTTTCCTATACTTCAACAAATAATATTTTTTCGATAATAAATAACCATAAGGAGAGTATTGAAAATATTATTTCTTCTTATGGGTTTAGAGCTTACGATAGTGTTATTAAAAATAAAGCGCAAAATTTAGATAATTTGATCTATCGTATTCAGAATAGTACTGAGCAGTTGATCAATAAATATAAGAATGTTCTTGATCAGAGTAGGAGTTCACTGGAACAGCACAACGTTGAAAAAATATTGAAGAAGGGATTTGTTCTCGTTAAGCAAGATGAGAATTATATTCTGCGAGCAAAAGATTTTGATAAGACAAAAGAAACAAATTTGAAGTTTTACGATAACGAAATTAAGATAAAATAAATGAGCACAAAAAAGAAATCATTCGAAGACTCACTTTTAAGATTAAAAGAAATATCCGAACTATTGGAAGATGAGGAAACCGGATTGGATGAGTCGATTAAATTATACGAAGAAGGCGTTAAGTTAGCTAAAAAATGCTACTCAACATTAGCCGAAGCAGAGTTAAAAATTAAAGAGCTAAAAGCTGATTTGGAAAAAGATTTCGAGTAGTAGAATTCGGAGGAAAGAATAGAAGTATGGTTGATAAATCAAAATATGAAATATTATTTCAGATTGAATCTCCAAAAGATATAAGAGATTTTGATACTGCGCATTTGAAAAAATTGTGCGGTGAAATTCGAGAATACATGGTAGATGTTGTATCTCAAGTGGGCGGACACTTCGGGGGCGGACTTGGGGCGGTTGAACTTACGGTTGCTCTGCACAAAGTGTTTAACACACCTGAAGATATTCTGGTTTGGGATACGGGGCATCAGGCTTATCCGCATAAGATAATTACCGGTAGAAGAGATCAATTATTCACCATTCGTCAATTGAACGGGTTAAGCGGTTTCTTGAAACGTTCTGAAAGTGAATATGATGCTTTCGGCGCCGGACATGCGTCTACATCAATTTCCGCCGCTTTGGGTATTGCCGAAGGATCGAAGCAAGCGGGTATAGAGAGAAAAGTAATTGCCATAATCGGCGATGGTGCAATGACGGGCGGAATGGCTTATGAAGCAATGAATAATTCCGGAGTTCTGAAAAGCAATTTGATCGTTGTACTTAATGATAATCAGATGTCTATTGCTCCGAATGTTTGGCAGATTTCAAATTACTTCACGGAGATGATTGCTCATCCTGAGTATAACCGCTTCAAAGGTGCTATGTGGGAACTTACAGGGAAACTGGATAAATTCGGTGATCGAATAAGAAAAGTTGCATCAAGACTGGAAACCGGTATCAAGTCAATTGTTACGCCTGGAATGTTATTCGAAGCTTTAGGATTTAGATATTTCGGTCCGGCGAACGGGCATAATATTGGTAAGCTGGTTGAATTGTTTGAACATATTAAACCGATGGAAGGACCGATTCTGGTTCATACATTAACCGAAAAAGGAAAGGGTTATAAACCGGCAGAAGAGAACGCACCCAAATTTCATGGTGTTTCTCCGTTCGATAAAGTTACCGGACAAATTCTTAAAAAGAGCGGCGGGCTGCCTTCGTACACTGAAATATTCGGTAAGGCTCTTGTTAAAATTGCAAAGGATAATCCAAAAGTTGTTGGTATTACTGCGGCAATGCCGGATGGAACAGGTTTGAAGTATTTACAGGATGAATTTCCTGATAGATATTATGATGCAGGAATTGCGGAGGAACATGCGGTTACATTTTCTGCGGGACTTGCTACTCAAGGGATCATTCCTGTTGTCTCTATTTATTCAACTTTTCTACAGCGCGGGTTCGATCAGGTAATTCACGATGTCAGTCTGCAGAAACTGCACGTAGTCTTCGCATTGGATAGAGCCGGTTTGGTGGGAGCAGACGGACCGACTCATCATGGCACATTCGATCTTACTTATCTGAGAATGATTCCGGGAATTGTAATAATGGCGCCGAAGGATGAAGCCGAGCTGCGCAATATGCTATTCACTGCCATAGAATATAAGAAAGGACCGATAGCGCTTAGATATCCTAGAGGTTCGGCAATTGGTGTTGAACTGAAAGAAGAGTTTGAACTGCTTCCTATTGGTAAAGGCGAGATCATTGAAAAGGGAGAGGATGTTGCTATACTTGCTGTGGGCAATA
Source organism: Ignavibacteria bacterium (assembly GCA_003233295.1). The sequence continues at coordinate 2,388 of QILJ01000081.1, forward strand.
TGGTTCAGTATTCTATAAAAGCAGCAGAGAAACTTAGAAGTGATGGGATCAGCGCGCAGGTAATCAATATGAGATTTGTAAAACCGCTTGATACTGAACTGCTGAACGAAATTGCTCATAAATTCAACAAGATAGTTACAGTTGAAGAAAATGCAATCGTGGGCGGATTTGGTTCCGGTATAGTTGAATATTTTGCTGATAAGAATTATAAAAATAATATTTTAAGATTAGGGCTACCTGATAGTTTTGTTGAACATGGAACTCAAGCTGAACTATATAAAATTCTGGGTATTGATACTGAAGGAATTTATAATAATGTAAAAACCTTTTTTGAGGAATCAAATTCTCATAGCGAGGGAGTAGCTTAATGGATAAGACAAAAGTTGGAATAATTGGGCTGGGCGGAATTGCTCAATTGGTGCATCTTCCAATTCTTAAAAAAATGAATAACGTGGAGATATTTTCTGCTTCGGAAATAAACAGAAATAGAAATAAAGTTCTCTCGGAAAAATTCAACATAAAGAACAGCTATACAGATTATCATAAAATGCTGGAGATGGATGAACTTGAAGCTGTGATTATCGCGACACCTACAAATACTCACGAAAAAATTGCACTCGATTGCCTGAATGCCGGCAAAAACATTTTACTGGAAAAACCAGGATCTAAAAATTTAGAGGAAGCCGAAAGAATTAGTAAAGCTGCAAAGAAAAACAAAAAAATTGCAATGGTTGGAATGAATCCAAGATTCAGACCTGACGCTATGCTTCTCAAGAGCTTGATAAACAGCGGTGAACTCGGAGAGATATTCTATATCAGAAGCGGATGGACGAGAAAACGAAGCAGCGCCGAAAAGTGGTTCTTGAAAAAAAGTTCTGCCGGCGGCGGGGTGATGATCGATCTTGGAATTGGATTATTGGACTTGAGTATGTGGCTTCTGAACAATCCGAAACCCAAATCCGTAACAGTACAAACATACTTCCACGAAACGAAAACAGTTGAAGATTCAGCCATTGCAATGATCCGGTTTCAAAATTCTGCAGTGATTAATTTTGAAGTAAGCTGGTCGTTTCATTCGGAGACCGATAAATTCACTCTTTCCACTTACGGAAGAGACGGCACGGCGCATCTGAATCCTTTAAGAGCGTACCGAAGAATTGAATCATCACGGTTGGATTATACACCAGCGAAAACAACAAATCTGAAAAATCTCTACCAGCGCTCTTACGAAAATGAGTTGAAGCATTTTGTCGGTTCTGTAAGATCCAGCACAAAAGTGATTTCATCAGTTGAGGAATTGATCTCAACCATGCGGCTTTTGGAAGGATTTTACAAATCGGCATCGCTCGGAAAAGAGATCAC
>QILJ01000432.1 GCA_003233295.1 Ignavibacteria bacterium
CGATCCTCCATCCTCAGTTCTGTACATCGCTCCATTATCACCTACAGCCCATCCGATCCTTTCATTAATGAAATAAACGGAATTAAAATTTGCATCGTACTCATTGCCTTGCCGATTCCAGCTTTGTCCTCCATCGTTAGTCGATAAAATTATTCCTGCCATACCAACAGCCCATCCATTATTTGCACCAATAAAGAAGATTGCATTAATATCTTGATCATATCCCGTATCATACTGCACCCACTTACCTCCACCATCTGTAGTCTTATTTATTGATCCGTTATTGCCGGGTTTATAGCCAAGAGAATCATTAACAAAATAAATTGGATCGGAACTTGCAGAATGTTCATCTCTCCATTCATAGCTTTGGGGAAATGCGTTGAGCGCAAATAAAAATATCAAAAAAAATATTCTAAGAAGTAATTTCATTAAAATCACAAATTATTTTAAAAGTATTCCGCCATTAGCGGGATTACTTATTAACTCACCTTTCGCAAAATTGTCATTCTGAAGAATCTCAAGGTTTACGATTTGCACTATTGGGAGATATTTCGCTATGCTCAATATGACAAAAATCATTCTTTTGCGTAAGATGAGTTATTAAATGAAAGATCATTTAATAAGTAACATTTTTCTTGTTTCGTTATAATTATTATCGACAGAAAGGCGATAAAGATAAACCCCACTTGGTAATCCTTTACTAATGAACTCAACCTCATAAACACCCGCTGGTTTTTCTTCGTTAACGAGAGTTGAAATTTCATTGCCTAAAACATCATAAACCTTCAAGTTTACAAATTGCCTATTGCTTACTGCATACTGTATAATTGTACTTGGGTTAAACGGGTTTGGATAGTTTTGGGAGAGACTATAGTTAGTAATTAAAGTTTCATCTGATTTAACTGAGGTTATTCCCCCCCTCTTCAAAATTATTCCATCTTGTCCAACTGCAAATCCATCTAAATATCCTCCAATAGGAATAGAAAAATCAATATCTCTTACAAATTCAATTGTTGGAGTTTCTTCAATCTGCCAAACAGATCCAGAATTTGTAGTCTTCACTATCGTACCCCCAACTCCCGCTGCAAAACCTAAATTTTCATCTATAAAGACAATATCATTTAAGTAATTTCCGGTCGAATATAACTGAATCCAGTTATTGCCACCATCATTGGTTTTCCAAATTTCTCCAACGGAAAAATCCGGGGCATAAACGCTGCTTGTAATATACCCCACATTAATGTTTTGAAAATATATTGATGTAAATATATCATAATGAAATCCACCAGTATATATTTGAATCCAATTTGTACCTCCATCGGTTGTACTTATAAGAAATGATCGGCCACTCGCAAACCCAGTATCATTGTCGATAAAATGCATATCTTCAATAGTGTTTGTAACGTCTGAATTTTGGATTGACCATTCTATACCACCATCAACAGATTTTAATATTGTTCCATTTGTACCTCCAATGTATAGGTTATTTGCATCAACGATAAAAATAGAATAGAGATTCTCTGTAGTACCACTAATTTGAGGAAACCAAGTTAATCCTCCATCTGTGGTTTTTAAAATAGTTCCGCTATCACCAACACAGTATCCAAGATTGCTATTTATGAATTCTATATCCCTTAAATGGTTAGCAGTTCCACTAACTAAAGAAAACCAAACATCACCTCCATTTGTCGACTTTAAAAGAGTACCACTACTTCCAGCTACATACACTATATCATTTTCTGTAATGTCAATAGAGTTGAGGCTAGCAGATGATATTGAATTGGGTCTGTACCAAGATAGTCCTCCATTTGTCGTTTTTAATATCTTACCATAACTTCCAACACTGTACCCTTTAGTGTCACCGATGAAAAAAAGTGATGCCATAAAATGGTTGCCAAAAGAAATAGATTGCCAGGTTAACCCTGCATTGGTAGTTTTGTAAAGTTTTGCATAATGTCCGAATTCCCATGAAAAGAAACTGAGTGCAAAACCTGTATCTGGGGACACAAATTTTAAATCATAAACAGATCCTACATCTAAAGACACTGATAGAGAAGGAACCCAAGTTAGTCCACCATTAGTAGTTTTTGTAACACCAAAGCTACCGCCAGCAAAACCAGTTAATTGATCAGAAAAATAAATCGAATTTATTCCACCGGCATATGCTGAATCAAGAAGTGTCCAACTTGTACCACCATCAGTTGTCTTATGAATTTTTCGCCAATATTGACCTCCCACGAAACCAGTTTCAGAATCAAGAAAAAAAACACAATTTAAATTCTGAAAACTCGAATTATATATTATATTCCAATTATTACCCAAATCTGTACTTTTATACACTGCATCATTATTACCCTCAAATCCTACAGCGTACACAGTATTATTATCTGTTGAGAAAATTTGAGTAATTCGTGTATCGTAATTGTTGAGAATTGGAAACCAGTTTAAACCCCCATTTGTAGTTTTTAGAAAGGATTGATTACCACCTGCAAAACCAAGTTGATTATCAATAAAGTGTATAGTCCGAAGATAATCATCCGTTCCACTGGTTTGAATTTCCCAGTTTCCACCCCCATCTTCAGTTTTTAATATAGTACCATTCCATCCGGCGATATATCCTGTCATTTCGTTGATGAAGAAAACTGACTTAAGATTACTGTTTGTAATAAACTTAGGATTTTGTTGAAACCATTGAGAATAAATCGTTGAAGAATATAAAATAATGAAAAGAAATGTGTGAGCTATTTGACGGATCATCTTAGACCCCATAATAAATTTATAAATTAATAGCAAATATATTTTTAAATTAGATTTTATAAACTCTAAATGCAAGAGAAAATAGATGAATTAGCAGAGCAAAAACCATCCCAACCAGCATTGGCTCAACTTCATCTTATTAACATTTATCCGCCGTAGATTTATCGTAGGAGAACCATCTTCTTAGTTTCAATAAAATTACCAGCACGTAACTGGTAGAAATATATTCCGCTCGTTAATCCTTCTCCGTTAAACTCGACTTCATAATTTCCTGCTGGTTTTTCCTCATTAACGAGAGTTACAACTTCATTGCCCAAAACATCGTAAACCTTTAAGCTAACAAATTGCCAACTGCTTACTGCGTACTGAATACTGGTGCTTGGGTTGAAAGGGTTTGGATAGTTTTGGTCTAGTAAATAGTTAAAATCGTTCATTAGTTCAAATCCAACTTCTGTAATAAGGGTTACCTCGCTCCAGGAATCACCTCCATCAACCGTTCTAAGAATAATACCATACCTTTCAATTCCTTTCTCACCAACAATAAAACCTGTGTTTGAATTTGTAAAATAAATTGAGTTCCATTTATCATGAAGTCCTCCAACTCCATCATTTAAATATATCCAGGTTTCACCCGCATTAGTTGTTTTATATGTTTCCGGATTTTAATAGTATAAGTCATCTACATATAAACCTACAAAATAGCCAATATTCGGAGTAACAAAGTATATGGATTCACACGAGCCTGAAGTTTGTATAGTATTCTGCCAAAAATTACCCCCATCAGTAGTTTTATGCACGAAACCAACAAAAGACCCAACTCTTCCACCGCAAGCATACCCAGTTAGAAAATTCGTAAAAAATATTGAATTATAACGACTATTTTCGCTAATATTTATTTCCCAGGAATTACCACCATTGAATGTACTGTATATACTTTCTTCACCAGCAATGTACCCACTATCAGGATTAAGGAAAAAAGAAGAGAAGAAA
>QILJ01000098.1 GCA_003233295.1 Ignavibacteria bacterium
CTTCTTTGAATCTGAGATAAGCGTCATAATTCCCGTTGAAGAGAGTTAACTTCCTATTGAAAATTTCGAGTGTTCTTGTTGTAAGTTTATTTATGAAAAATCTATCATGGGAAACAAGAAGCAAAGCGCCCTTAAAATTTGTTAGAAAATTTATCAGCCATTGGAGTGAGTCAATATCCAAATGATTTGTCGGTTCGTCGAGCAGTATAATATCATTACTGCCGAGGAGAATTTTTGCCAATTCAATTCTCATCTGCCAACCGCCGGAGAAAGTATTTATCTGCTGAGAAAAATTCTTTTCGGTGAATCCAAGTCCAACTAAAACTTTTTTAATGTTGGAATCGATGGAATAATAATCGACTTTATATTTTAAATGTTCAAGGTCTCCAAGTTTGTGAAGCAAAACTTCATGCTCTGATTCTGATAGTGATTTATTCTCTAACTGAGTGTGGATTTCATTTTCCTTTGTCTCAATTTTATTTATCACTTTTATTGAAGATTTCACCTCATCAAATACCGATAGTTTTGAATCGATCAAATGTTCTTGCGGAAGGTAGCCGATGCTGATATTTTTCTGCTTAAGTATTTTACCGGATGAGGGCTCCTCGAATCCGGCAATCATTTTCAGTATTGTAGATTTACCAGTGCCGTTTGCTCCGACAAGGGCAATCCTATCAGCTTTATTTATCTTAATGTTTGCCGCTTCGAATAAAGGCTTTCCGGTAAACTGAATTGAGACATCAATTAGGTCTATCATACTGAAAGATAAGTACTGAATGAAAGAAACATCATTTTTTAATTACCGCTACTTTTGTTGTTGCTACATTTTCTGCTTCTTCATCATAGGCAACGATAATATAAATTCCCGATGCTACAAAATTTCCGCTCTCATCTTTCCCATCCCAAAATCCGATTCTGCCACCCGGAGTAATAAATTCGCGGATTAATTCACCGGAGACAGTTAATACCTTAATAGTAGTGTTGCTCATTAATCCATCAATAGACAATTCGGAATTTTCATCCGGCCTAAATGGATTCGGATAAACAAACAAATTGTCATAGTCTTGATTCGGTTTGATCGATGAAGTGGTCAATGTGCTCACACCGAAGTTAGTACCTATGTAAACCAGTCCGGAATTTTTGTCAATTGCAATACTTGTAATTTCATTAGAGGGAAGAGGACTGTTGTTTCTATCGAATTGTTCAATAAGGAATGTCCCGTCGGGAGTTAAAACAAACACGCCTTGATACGTTCCAACCCACTTATTGTTAAGAGGATCAACTGCAATAGACGTAATAGATTGCTGCCGTAAAGCATAAATACTTGTGATCCTTGATCGCGGTGAAGAAGGATTCGCAAGAACATTTGCCCCGTTTGGTGTACCGATCCAAAGTTCGCCCCGCTCGTCAACTGCGAGTGCAGTAATATCCATACTGTTTAACCCATCGGATTCTTTTAACCATCCCCACACATCATTAGTTTCATCATCGGGTGTTCCATTTTCATTGAAATAAAATAGTCCTCGACTGATAACATTGAACCATTTGGTATTGTATTCATCAATGATCCCGTCAGTTATAAATATTTTCCCGCTCATTTGAAAGAATGGAAATTCATAATGATACCAGACTGAATCTCTTGTTAATTGGATTATAGGTTTATCATCCGCTGATACGTGGTTGAATATCCATAGATCTCCGTTGGAATCACGAGCCGCATTTCGTATCACAACATAGTTCGGATCAACCGGAATACCAACCAATTCAGAATTATAGGCATTGAGATATGAAAAATGACCATCATCCTCTATTGTCAAACCTGCGCCCCAATTTGAGAGATAAACTTGGTAATCGTCAGCGGAAACTTTGTGATAATTATTATTTGGAAGTTCAGGAAAAGTAGTTGTGTTATAATTTGTCCATATACCATCTTTGAACTTCATGAACCCAACACCGCCCTTATCGTTTCCAGTGCTTACCCATAGTGCGCTGTTTTTATCAACCGCTAAGCTGAGGAATGAATTGTTAATCGGTCCGTTCGGAATAATAGTTTCAGATAGGTCAGATTTAATTTTTACAACACCGAGATCAGTTGCTATTAAAATTGTATTCAAAGAAACATCCATCCTATAAAACTTATTTCCATCCGATGTAAAAATAACTTCATCATTTGAACCGTCATAAGTATTCAATGAATTTGCAAAAAGTACGTAAAGTTTATCCCCAATTACTTCAAGATCGTAAACGCGTTTATTATATGCATACTGTGACCAATTTGTGCCATCGAACTGAACTAATCCTCTGTTAGTCGCAGCAATTATTTTATTATCAAAATAAACTGTTGAATAAGTTTCTCCAGCAGGAATTGCAACACCTGCTTTATAACTGACCCATGATTCCGGAGCAGAAAGATTTGTTGCACCATCCTTTTGGACAGCAACACCATTTTTTGTAGAGACATAAATCTTATTGTTAATTACACTCACACTAAAAACTTTCTGCGCAGAAGGAAAGTTGCCAAATTTTGTAACAGTTTCAATAAAAGCAAAAATTTTAGTGTTTATCAGAGATAAACCAAATTCGGTTGATACGAAGTTCGTGTCACCGGAGATCAGAAAATCGGTGATCATTTTTGCGGTGTAGTTGGATTGGAAAATATCAAGTATTTCTTTTATTGAACCATTCTCCGGGTCATAAATGTCTATTACTCCATTCTGCATACCGAACCAGATCTTACCATCTTGATCGATATTCATAGTTGTGAGATTCTGACTATGAAGTCCTTCCGATTTAGTAAGGAAAGTTTGATAATCGGATAATTCATTCAAATAGTATCCTGCACCGCCAGTTGACGACATCCAGAAGCCTTCGGGGGAAATTTTAACATCGGTTGTATTCTTCATATCGGCATAGTTTTTCCACACACCAAACTCTTGCCCGATTATCAAGGATGATAATGTGAGTAAAAAGAAGAGAACTTTTACTTGATTCATATTGTCCTTTTTATTGAATTGATTTGAGTACGCAATGCACAAAGCATAGTTGAAAAATATTTAACTATTAATTTACGATTTTTTAGTAATTGAGTTAGTCAAAAATTCATAACCATTGAATTTGAAATTGAGCGGGAAGGATTCAATTTGACACTCAAGTAATTTTAGTCGCAAGTATCTGGCGCATGTCTTCCAGCCGCTGCGGATTCAGAAGATAAGCGCCTAAATTATTATCATCACCTTTTTTGCCGCCGTGAAAATCCGATCCGCCGGATTCCAATAGACAGTATTGACTGACTATGCCGCGATAAAATTTCTGCTGATATTCATTATGCGAAGGATGAATTACTTCTATTCCATCAATACCTGCATTTATTAAATTCATTAGGATTGATTCTTTTAAATGCCCGGGGTGAGCAATAAATGATAAACCATCGGCATCGCTTATAAGTTTTAACGCACTCTGAGGGGAAACATGTATCTTTCTCTCGTATGCAGGTCCGTTATCTCGTAAATATTTTTCGAAGGCTTCATAATATTCACTTACAACCCCTATGTTCAGCATTGCCATTGCTATGTGCGGTCTTCCCACGGCAGAATTTTTTGCAACCTCCATCACATCATCAATTGTTATCTCAATCCCTATCTTATTCAATTTATTTACAATTCTTGTTGCCCTGTAGTAACGTTCCTCTCTGAAAAAACTTAAATATTTTTTTAATTCAGGATGGTTGATATCTATAAAGTATCC
>QILJ01000508.1 GCA_003233295.1 Ignavibacteria bacterium
TGAATGCACCTTATGAAGGAGCAAACCCGGATAGTACCCGTATGCTTCATGTCGGGGCAGCTGCAATTTATCTGCAGGATACTTCAATGACCGAATGGTCAGGAATACTAGTTAGAGATCCTGATGCATCAACTTCCTTTGCAATTTTAGATACGGGATATATTGTTAAGTTCAAAGCAGTTGTTAATGAGTATTATGCTACTACTCAGCTTAATGCAGTTGATTTTCAAGCACAGGATGTAATTGGAATACAATCAAGACCTACTCCTGTTCTACTTACGCTAGATTCACTTGTAGTGAAAGGAAGTGGAAATCCTAACTACCTCGCTGAAAAGTGGGAAGGTGTTTATGTTGAATTCAGAGATGTAACAACTACTGAACCTGGTGTACTAGGATATAATACCTTTAGAATATTTGATAATGACAACTCAAATATAGTAGTTGGTAATAGTGCGGATTATTGGAGAGTCACACAAGCCCCATTACCTGGAACAAAGTTAGACAGAATTCGCGGATATATTGAGACAAGAACAAATATACAAGGCGGATGGTTCATTATAAATCCTGTTTATCCGGATGATATTGTTTATGGTGAAGTTTTACCTCCGAATATTTCTGATGTGGTAAGAGATAAAGGAGTTGTAAAATTAGGTGAAAGTGTGACGGTCAGTGCTAAAATTATTGATAGGGACGGTTCGGTTGCGTCGGCTAAAATTATTTATGATGTGGATTCTGTTAATCAAGCTGCAATCGATATGAGTACAGCGGATTCAATCTGGACAGGTGTAATTCCGGCTTTTAACGATTCTGTTTTTGTATCCTATTATATTCTGGCTGTGGATAATGATGGTAATGTATCATACAGCCCAACTGATACTGTAACCAGCAGATACTTCTACAAAGTACTTAATAGAGACCTTACTATTCAAGATGTTCAATACTCTCCGTTCGGAAGCGGATTTAGCGGTTATCACAATTATACGGTTACAGTTACCGGCGTTGTAACTGCAGATACGTCTGATATTCCAGGATTTAGCGGAAGCGGCGCAAGAGTTCATATCCAAAATGGTATGGGACCATGGAGTGGTATCCTAATTTTCGGTGCAGAAAGTGAAGGACTTGTAAGAGGCGATAAAGTTCAAGTTACCGGAATTGTTAATGAAACTTTTGGTGTAACACGAATTGGTAATCTAGATCAGGGTGTTCAAGTAACAGTGTTAGGATCAGGCGTTGAGCCGGAAGCAACATTACTTTCAACTTCGGACATTGACGGAGCCAACAGCGGTGAACTTCCTGCAGAATCTTATGAAGGCGTTTTAGTTAAATATGAGAATGTGACTGTGGTTGACGAAAATGCCGATGGAAATCCGGGACCGGATGAAGGTACCGGAGGGAATAGAAACTTCGGTGAAATGTTAGTTGCGGATGGTTCCGCCGTTCAAACCCGTGTTGAACTGCAGGAAGGCAACAATGACTACCACAATTTCTGGAGTGCAGACCTTGAGAATGAGCCGATAAGAGTTATCGACGGAGCAACATTCGATGTATTAACGGGTATTCTGTATTATTCGTTTGGTAATTATAAATTGATCCCAAGAAAGAATAGTGATTTTGTAGGCTATACCGATGTTGAAGAAGAAGCTGTAACACCTAAAGTATTTGAGTTAGCACAGAATTATCCTAATCCTTTTAACCCGACTACGGTAATTCAATATTCAGTACCTATGAATGAATTTGTTACACTAAGAGTGTATGATGTACTTGGAAGAGAAGTACAAACACTTGTAAATAAAGAACAAAGCGCCGGTGTTTATAAAGTTGAATTCAATGCATCTAAATTGACTAGCGGTGTTTATTTCTATAGAATTGAAGCCGGCAGTTTTGTAGCGGTTAAAAAACTTTTATTGCTTAAGTAAAAAAATGGAAATTTTGTAGAGCGAATCTCCTGATTCGCTCAAATTATTAAATGATAAATAAAATTAGATATATCGTTCCGATTCTTATTCTGTTGATATTTGCAATTGTATCATGCAAAGAAACCATAAACGAACCTCTGCTGCCTAACAAGGCGCCGAATACGGAGATATTTTTATTCCCGGATAATCCGGATTCGTTAAATCAACAGAAGAGCAGGTTAAGTGTTCACTGGTGGGGCGATGATCCCGACGGGCTGGTATTGGGATATTATTTCCGTTGGGTTGGTGTAAGTCCGCAATGGGATTTTACACCTAAGAATGATAGTATCTTCTCTCTACCTATAGGTTCGGCTGATACGACCTATACTTTTGAAGTAATGGCAGTTGATCAGGAGGGGAATAAGAAATATGACAAGTCGGTAATATGGAACGGTGAAGATATCGGACCCGAACCGTTTATTGATGAAAATGGAAACGGCATATGGGATGAGGGCGAATTCTATTATGATATCGGGATGATCGACCCGACACCAGCAGCACAGAAGTTCCCGATAAAAAATTCTTCGCCGGAAATTGAGTGGAATAAAAGCTCGGTTCTTCCGCCTGAAACCTTCCCTGTAATAACTGTAGCATGGGATGCAACTGACCTGGACGGGGATGAATCAATTATCAATATAAATCTATCTCTGAATGATACAACAGCTTTTGTTGCACTGCCTGGTTATGTTCGCATTGTTACTCTACGCATAAAAGATGCTGATGCTGCAGAACCGGAAATGGAAATATTGATAAACGGTTCCGATCAAAATATTTTTGGTGAAACATTAAAGGGTATAAAACTTGATGCAAACAATAAGCTGTTCATTCAAGCAACGGATATTTCCGGTTCAAGTTCATCTTATATAGCACTTCCTGATACAGGACTTACCTGGTATGTTAAAAAACCAAAAGGAGATATTTTAATAATTGATGATTACGAGGGCGGAGAAGATGCAGTGCAGTTCTATAACGATGTCTTCTCTTCTGTTTCCAACGGTGAATTGGCAGGCAAGTTTGATGTTATGGATGTTGAGACAACGCAGCTTCCGTTTGCAAATATTACTTTCCTGGAAACAATGAAGTTGTTCAAATATATTTACTGGTATGCCGACTCAAATCCGAGTTTGGAATTGACAAGTTCAGTTACGCAGGATTATATTAAGACGGGAGGCAAAATATTCTATTCATTTACCCTTCAGGAACCATCATCTACATTTGAATATGATCTGGCTACAATTCAGAGCTTTTTGCCGATTGACGGATTCGGCGAAGAAACTCCCGTAAGTTTTCTTTTCTTAGGCGCTAATGTACTGCCGACTTCTGATTCCACTGATTATCCTCAGTTGAGAACTTCTTCGACGATAAGTTTCGTAAGAACTTATATACCAAGTTCCTTAACTGCAAAGACTGTTCATAATATTTCCAGTTCACAAATTAATGGCGTCATGTCGCTGATTAATAATTCCAAGGAATTATTCTTTATCGGGTTACCTCTGCATCAGTGCAATGGAATTGATGGTTCGGTTCAGCAGTTAATAGAAAAAGTTTTCATAGATGAATTTGGACTGACTCTATGAAAAAAATAGGAATTATTTTAATATTACTGATTCTATCATCAACTCTATCTGCACAGGGTAAAGGAAAACTTTCAGGAAAAGTTACCGATAAATCGAATAACGACATTCCTCTTCCAGGTGTTAATCTATTGATTGAAGGAACATACTACGGCGCTGCTACCGATGGTGATGGAAATTATGAAATAAAAAATATTTCCCCCGGAACGTATAC
>QILJ01000141.1 GCA_003233295.1 Ignavibacteria bacterium
GGAATCGAAAATCCGGCATTTGTAATGTCATTCGGGCAAATGTCAGAAGTGCTGTTTATTCTTATTATGCCGCTGCTCTTTCCAATACTCGGTGTAAAGAAAATGCTGCTGACCGGTATGGGAGCGTGGGTTCTGCGTTATCTTCTATTTGCCGCAGGCGCCGACGATACAATTACCTGGATGATTTTATCTGGTATCATTCTGCATGGAATATGTTATGACTTCTTCTTTGTTGCCGGATTTATTTACGTTGACAAAACAGCTCCGGTTGATATTAGAGGTCAAGCACAGGGATTTATAATTCTTGCCACATACGGTTTGGGAATGCTGATCGGATCGCAGGTAGCTGGTTACTTGTTCAATAATATCATTACAGGAAATAGTCTTGGTGAATGGCAGAACTTCTGGGTAATACCAGCAGTATTTGCTGCGGCAGTTATGCTCTTCTTCGGAATTATGTTTAAAAACACAAAGAGAATTACGACGGAATAAATTTAAGGATTAAAAAAATGACAAAAAAAAGATTAAGCGTCGGGATTATAGGCGCAGGATTTATCGGAAGATTTCACATTAGATCTTGGGTTTCAGTTAGAGACGGCGATATCAACGGCATAGTAGATAAAAATTTAGATGCGGCAAACGAAGCCGCCTCATTGATCAAGCAGCTGAAAGTTGGTGAGCCCAAAATATATTCTTCCGTTTCTGAAATGGTTGCAGATCCGAATATAAATGCAGTCTGGATTTTGTCGCCTAACTTTACACGCCTTGAAGTTATGGAAGAAATAGTAAATACAATTGAATCGGGTGAAGGTGAATTGGTTGGTGTAGCATGTGAAAAACCATTAGGACGTAATGTTTATGAGGCAAAGAAAATGCTGGAGTTAGCTCAAAGAGTTAATTTGCTCGATGGATATCTGGAAGACCAAATATTTTCTCCTACAACGATGCGCGGCAAAGAACTGATCTGGTCGAGAGGAGCAGACTTAGCCGGGAGACCTTATTTAGCACGAGCAGCCGAAGAACACAGCGGACCTCACATGCCATGGTTTTGGGAAGGTGAATTACAAGGCGGCGGCGTTTTGAACGATATGATGTGTCATTCTGTTGAAGTTGCCAGACACTTCCTTACTGAACCAGGCAAACCCCGCGAGAGTCTTACGCCAATAAAAGTAACGGCTCATACCGAGTGTTTGAAGTGGCAGAATCCTCATTATGCAAAGATACTTGCTGAGAATAGTAATGGGAAATTGGATTATACCAATCGTCCTGCAGAAGATTATGCGCGGTCAGTAATTGAATACTTAGATGAGAACGACGATAAACTGATCGTAGAAACAACAACATCATGGGCTTATGTCGGCGCCGGATTAAGGCTAAGTATGGAGGTTCTCGGACCTGAATATTCCCTCTCAATAAATTCACTTGATACGGATATGAAGTTATTTATCAGCAGAGATATTAAAGGGAATACCGGCGAAGACCTTGTGGAGAAGCAAAATGCAGAAGTCGGGCTTATGCCGATTGTAAGTAACGAAGAAAATGCTTATGGTTACGATAATGAAAACAGGCACATGGTTCAATCCTTTTTGAACGGTGAACGTCCGATGGAAAATTTCAGTGATGGGGTAAACGTAACCGAGTTACTAATGACAGCTTATATGAGCGCGGAAGAGGAGAAAACCGTTCCTTTCCCCCCACCGAATTTGGATGATTTTAAACCCAAAGTTGCTAAAGGTGAATGGAATCCAAAACTGGAAAAATGACATTTGTATTCATCTCTGAAATCAAATGAAAATTATCAAAGAACTATAGAGAAAGATTTCTATATAATTAAAATATTTTTTACAATTTATAAACGGAGTTAAAATGAAAAAAACAAGTTTTTTGTTAGTAGTCTTACTATCACTATTAATAGTGGTACCAACAACTTTTGCACAAAAGAAGAAACTGGCAGATGTAAAAGAAGAAGTTGCAGCAACTGATTACAATGATGTAAGAATTAAAGAAATTCCAGTAGCAATGCAGTGCTGGACTTTCCGTGGATTAACTTTCTATGAGACACTTGATAAAGTTGAAAAACTTGGGATCAAATATCTTGAAGCTTTTCCAGGTCAGAAAATTGATAAAAAGAGTGACAGAAAAATGGGACCCGGACTAAGCGAAGCTGACATAAAAGAGATCAAAGGTAAATTGAACAAGCACGGCATTACTCTAAGAGCATTCGGAGTAACTAATTTTGATAATAACGAAGAAGCCGCAAGAAAAACTTTTGAATTTGCAAAAAAGATGGGAATAAAAGTTCTGGATCTTGAACCTAAATATGATGATTATTCAATTATTGAAAAAATGGTTAAGGAGTATAATATTGCAGTTGGTATCCATAACCATCCAAAAAATTCTAAATATTGGAATCCGGAAACGGTAATGAAGAACATCGAAGGTTTGGATAAACGAATTGGTTACTGTGCCGATACCGGTCATTGGCTCCGAAGCGGAATAAATCCAGTTGAAGCTTTAAGATATGGGAAAGGAAGAATAATTAATGTTCACCTTAAAGATCTTGACCAGTTTGGTGTTAAAGAGGCACAAGACGTTCCATTTGGCTATGGTAAAGCTAACATTCATGATATAATGGCAGAACTTACTTTACAGAATTATCGCGGTACGGTTTCAGTCGAGTTTGAAAGAAAAGATGAACAGCCCGATCCGAGTAAGTCAATAGCGAAGGGATTAAAATATCTTGACGGTATCACATATTATAAAGGATATCAAGAACTGATCGGCTGGGGCGGCAGAGATTATACTAAACATGGATGGAACCAGTACGGTCCAGGATATTTTGTCCTTGATAAAGAAAATGGAGTTATCTCGTCCAACGGAGGAATGGGTCTGTTCTGGTACAGCGCAAAGAAATTTGGAGACTTTACACTCGACCTCGAATATAAATGTGAAGCGCCATCTACAAACTCCGGCGTTTTTCTACGTATTCCCGACTTTGTTACCAGTAATGAATATATTGGACATTCATTTGAAATTCAAATTGATGACCAAGCTGATCCGGTACACCGAACCGGAGCTGTTTATGACGCTAACCCGGCAATAACTAATGCATCTAAACCAGCCGGGCAGTGGAACCACTATGTTATCACATTCAAAGGGAATAACATAAAAGTAAAGCTTAACGGCAAACTTGTAAATGACTGGGACGCTAAACCAGCCGGTAAGATCAAAGATTTTGCTAAAGAAGGTTATATTGGTCTTCAGAATCATGACGGTACTTCCAAAGTATATTTTAGAAATGTCTTTGTTAAAGAATTGAATTAATAGTATTTCATAATTAGCAGTTTTAAAATCAAAAAGTAAAATATGAAAGTTATAATTCTGGGCGCCGGATTGATCGGCGCCCCAATGGCAATTGATCTCGCTAAGGATAATGAATTTGATGTCAGTGTTGCTGATATTAACAGAGCATCATTGGATAAACTGCAAAGTCATAATATAAAATTAGTTGAAACTGATCTGTCAGTACCAGAGACAGCTCATGAGGTTGTCAGCGATTATGATTACGTTATAAACGCTGTTCCAGGTTCTTTAGGATTCAAAACTCTCCGTTCAATTATTGAAGCAGGAAAAAATGTTGTTGATATTGCATTTTATGAAAACGATCCTTTTGAACTTGATGAGCTGGCGAAGGAGAAGAATGTAACCGCTATTGTTGACTGCGGTGT
>QILJ01000037.1 GCA_003233295.1 Ignavibacteria bacterium
CAATACCTCGAATAGTTATAATAATAAAAGTCATATTTTTATGTAAAGAAATAATTCTAAAACGCAGCAAGTTTGTCCTTCTAATTATTAAATTGTTGCATTGCTTAATTGTTTTATGAATTCTCACAACAATTTAGCCAGCAAACAATTGAACAATTATCTTCATTTTATATCTTTCTCTGTACAGATCACTCTGTCTTGGTAATATTTTAGATCCTTTTACTTAATACATTTTCCTCATAGTCGACCACCTCTTTTAACCACTCCCCTTCTGTCGGAACATTATTCATCTGGCAATAATAATCCCAAACAGCACCAACCGGATGAAATTTAGATTCTTCCATCAGCGCCAATCGGCTTAGATAATTTTCTTTATTCTCCGCATCTTTAATTTTTTCAGCCGGTTCCAGTAATGCGATCAATAAACTCTTTATTGTTGAACGGATACCAAGCACATATGCGCCAACTCTGTTAAGTGTGGCATCGAAGAAATCCAATGCAATGTTTGTCCTCTTATCCAAATTATAGCGGACTATCTGGGCGGCAACTTCCCGCAATTCATCATTTAATATTGGGATATGATCGCTGTCCCATCTAACTGCGCGACTGATATGGAACAAAACTTCATCGGAGAACTGTAGAATTGAACTTATCTTATCAGCAACGTTTTCCGTTAAATGGAAATGTCCCATGTCCAGGCAAACCATTTTATTCCTCGTTAATGCATATCCTAAATAAAACTCGTGCGAACCGACTACATAAGATTCACTTCCAATTCCAAAGAGTTTGCTTTCAACTGCATCTTTAATTTCGCCTTTCGAATATTCATCTTTAAATATTTCATCCAAACTTTCTTTTAACCTTTCCCTTGGTGACCATCTATCAAATGGAATATCCTTTAATCCATCTGGGATCCAAAGATTATGAACCGAAGGAGAATTCTGTTCTCTACCAAAATATGCTGCTATCTCTCTAGCGCGTTTAACATGCTCAATCCAAAAATCACGGATTTCCTTATCACTGCTGCTCAATGTGAATCCATTATCAGCTTTCGGATGAGAAAATAGTGTAGCATTAAAATCGAGTTTTAGATTTTTCTCCTTTGCCCACTCAATCCAGCCTTCAAAATACTTCGGCTCAATCTCGTCTCTATCAACTTTTTCACCGGCAAAATCGCCGTAGATAGCGTGAAGGTTGTATCTATGTTTGCCTGGAATTAAAGAGAACACTTTCTCCATATCGGTTTGCAGTTCTTTTATCGAGCGGGCTTTACCCGGATAATTCCCGGTTACTTGAATTCCACCGCCGGAGAGAACAGAATCGGGAGTTTCGAATCCTCCTACATCATCCCCTTGCCAGCATTGAACTGAAATCGAAAAGTCTTTTAACCTCTTCAATGCTTCGTCAACATCAACTCCTATCGAATTATAAAATTCTTTAGCCGCTTTATAATTTTCTTCAAGCCTTATACTCATTTGTTCTCCTAAAAATTATTTTAATAAACTTTCTATAAATTCTATTGGATGAATTGTATCTTTTTCTTTTAGACCATCGTCTATTTGTGCCCTGCACGATGTTCCACTGGCAAGTAATATTGGATTATCATCATCTTTTGTTACTTCAACAATTTGCTTTATTAATTCATCGCCAATATTTTTACTCAAATCATAATATTCCTTTTTATATCCAAAGCTGCCCGCCATGCCGCAGCATTCCACATCGGAAGTTGTAACGTTAAAACCTAATCTCTTTAAAAACTCAATATTCTCCCTATCAGCTCCAATAGTTTTCATTTGGCACTGGTTATGCAAAAATATATTTTTATTAATTGTTTCCGGTATTTTGAAAAAATCGTTAGTATTGATCTCATTCCGGTTAAATAATAGATTTAAATATTCGATTGGATCATAACTGTTTTCTGAAATCTTTTTAAATAATTCTTCATCCTCAATAAGCTTTTCAAAATCACGTCTAAACATTGCCAGAACGCTTGGTTCAACTACAATAATACTATTACCATTATCAATTAGCTCACCCAAATATTTAGCAGTATCTTTTGCCTTTATTTTTGCCTCATCAATCATCCCTTGCGATTGTAACGCTCGTCCATCATCCATTACTTTGCTCAACTCAATCGATATCCCAAGTTTTTCAAATACTTTTACTGCAGCCATTCCCGCTTGTGGACGGTTGTAATTAGTAAATACATCTGCAAAAAGAATCGTTCTATCATCAAATCTAATTTTATAAGCGTTATTCTTTTTTCGATAATCTCTGTACAAAGATTCCAATGTCCGATCAGCAATTTTTGACATAGGACGTCGTTTATCCAATCCAACTGTTTTTTCGAGAAGTGTCCTTGATATATCTAAATCACCGATCCAATTTGAAATAGCTGGTAAATGGGATGACATCTTTGCAAGCGATGAAAAATTTCCAAAGAATTTTTTCTGAAACGATGCACCGCCTTCAGCTTTGGTCAAACGATTTTTAATCGTCGTATTTAAATTTGGTATATCAATTTTAACCGGACAATTCGGGACGCAACGACTACACCCGGTGCACAACTCTGCAAAACGTGCATCTTCCAATTTACCCGAAGTAAAAACTGTCCATGCACCGCCAATACCTCCTACATAACTCTCACCTCCAAAAGCGTGTCCACCAACAGCTTGGAAGTTCGCACAAACATTCATGCATGCGCTGCACCTAATGCAATAGAGGGCTTCTCTAAAGTCATTATCATCGCGCATTTTCATTCGTCCGTTATCAACCAGCACAAGATGGAATTCTCGTTCTTTATCTTCTCTTCCGTTTAAATTTAAAATAGGAAGGTCTAATGGCGGAGTAAGTATGTTTGTGTAAGTGGTTAAAGATTGTCCTGTAGCACTAGCAGCAAGCAGTTCAATGAAAATTCCGAGTTCCTCTCGCTTCTTTATAATTTTTTCGATACCGGAAATAGCAATGTGAACTGCTGGAAGTTGAGTTGTTAATCTTATATTCCCCTCACTTTCAACAAGCAGAATCGTACCATCATCTGCAGATATAATATTGGCTCCACTAATTCCTACATCAGCAGAAAGGAATTTTTTGCGAAGGATATCACGCGCAAACTTTGTAAGTTCTTCTCCCGTTTCCAAACTTTCTGATGTATTGAAGTTTTCTTTGAATAACTCCGTTATCCTTTCGCGGCTCCTGTGAATTGCTGGAGCAACGTTGTGGGAAGGTTGTTCACCTGATACTTGCAGTATGAATTCTGCTAGGTCAGTTTCAGCAACTTCAATTCCTTCTTTCTCCAACACAGAGTTCAGTTGTATTTCTTCTGATGTAATGGATTTGGCTTTTACAACTAATTTTGCGTTCTGCTGAAGACAAACATTTTTGATATAACCGCTTGCTTCTTCCTTGGTCTTTGCTAAAAAGACTTTACCGCCACGCGCTTCAATTACTTCTGTTAATTGTTTAATTAGCCCCGGTAAGCTTTCGATTGATTCTTCTTTGATTTTCCGAGCTTTATCCTTCAACTCTTGGTAATCGTCAAGCTTGGCAACAGCTGTGTATCGATTTCTGTTGAATGTTTGAGTGTTTAATCTTATTGCTTCATTCTCAACCTCAAGCGCCATCTTGATGGCTTTCTTCAAAGATTCTTTTGAGGCTTTATTTGCAACTTCTCTCGGATGAATATTTATGGCTTTTATCTCAC
>QILJ01000217.1 GCA_003233295.1 Ignavibacteria bacterium
ACTCGGAACAACAGTCGGATTTTTATTCGGTGTAATGCCGGGAACAACCGGAGCTTACTGGTTTTCATTATCTTTTGCTTTTATAGGAGCGGCAGTTTTTTCTATATCACGTTACCGTCACGAAAAAATTCCTCAAGAAGCAATAATCGGTTTAACATATGCAATTGCCGCATCTATTGCAATACTGGTGATAGATAAAGCTCCGCATGGCGCTGAACATATTAAGGAGATATTAACGGGAAGCATTCTATGGGTAAAGTGGACAACAATTGCAAAGGCTGCGATTGTATATTCAGTGATTGGTGTTTTTCATTACATTTATAGAGATAAATTTATACTTATCTCTGAACATCCGGAGAAAGCATATGAACAAGGAATTTCTGTTCGCCTCTGGGATTTTCTATTCTATGTTACTTTTGGAATTGTAATCACTCACTCGGTAGGAACCGCAGGCGTGCTATTAGTGTTTGTTTTTCTTGTTGTTCCTGCCGTTGCATCAATGCTGATAACCGATATACTCTGGAAACAGTTAGTGATCGGATGGACGCTCGGTGTTTTTGTAAGTGTGATCGGATTATATATTTCTTATGTTGTCGATCTTCCAAGCGGACCGACGGTTGTTGCTTTTTATGGAGTGATGCTGATAATTATCGCAATTGTTATGTATCTGATAAGAGCTGAATCCAGAAAAAATGCTATGATGAAAATAGCTCTGGGAATCGGTACAACACTTGTTGTTGTATTTAGTCTTTACTTAATGGGACAGTTTTTCAAATCAAGTGAAGAACATCATCATGAAGAAGCGGCTCTTATACGAAACGTTGAGTCATACAATCAATCCAAGTCTTTATCAAACTTAAGCGAAAGTCAATTGGAAAATTATTTAAACTCGGTTGCAGATGCAAAGCAATTAGAAAAACTTTTCCAGAAAAACGATGATGACTACATAAAACTCAAAGTTGCAGAACATGCTGTCAATTTAGATAAAAAATTAGGCTTCGGTTTATTCTACAAAATTATTTCAGATGAAGCTTTGCCATTTGTAAAAGAAGAAGCTATCGAGAAAATGAAAATGATCAGCGGTAATAACTTTGGATACGATTCATCTAAAAGTAAAGAAGAAAACAAAACGGCATTGGATAAATGGGAAAGCTGGATTGATAAGATTTAACATCTCTTGGTTATTTTGACCCCTCTTCAAATTTGAAGGGGGTTGTATTAAATAAAAAATATTCTGTTATCCTAACAAGACAAAAATATCTTGACAAGAAAGATTTCTTTTTATATATATACTATAAAAATAATTTCACCCTGAGAGAAACGTCTAAGTTTATTGCTAATCTTTCTCTCCAATAACAACTACGCTTCTCCCAAGGACAAGACTTAGAAATCAATGTTTTAATTAAATAAATTTTAACATGAAGGGGTGAGATATGAAAAACTTAATTTTAATTGCTTCTCTAATTTCCTCAATTCTATTAGCACAAAACAGCCAAAGTCCAACTTTACTTGGTACATTTAGTGGTAGTGACTGTAGTGCTATCACTGCAAATAGTAATTATGCATTCCTAACTGAAAATCATGGTTATCCACAAGGTGGAAATTTTACAATCCTTGATATTAGTGACCCTACTTCAATAACTGAAGTTGGCACTTATAATGCTTCAGATGATTTTCGACCTACAGTTGTTAAAGTTAATAGTAATTATGCATTTATTGGATCACTTTTGTATCCAGACCTTAAAATATTTGATATTTCTAATGTTTCTTCACCACAATTGGTTAGTCGATACGAAGAATACTCTGCCGATATTCAGATTGACGGAGATATTACCTATTTAGCTGCTCAAACAGAAGGGTTAATAATTCTAAACACAAGCAACATAAACAGTATTTCCGAGATAGGATCTTTTGAACCGGACGATTATGCTTATTCATTATTTGTTAAAGATAATTATGCTTATGTAACATACAGTTATGATGGATTACATATTGTAAATATAACCGATAAAAGCGATCCTGTTCAATCTGCTTTTTATGATACCGATGGCACATGTAATGGAGTTTATGTTTCAGGCAACCATTTATTTATTGCTGATGGTGTTAATGGCTTAATAATAGTTGATATAAGCGACTTAGGTTCCTTGCAACAGGTAGGTTACTACAAGCCGGATACTTTAGTTAGTGGAATCATTCAGGTAATTGTTAATAATCATTACGCATATTTAGCAGATGGAGCTTTTGGTGTG
The DNA here is from genome assembly GCA_003233295.1 of Ignavibacteria bacterium. Next base: position 2,250 of record QILJ01000217.1, read on the forward strand.
AGAATAGTTGATGTCAATGATGTTTCATCACCTAAAGAAGTAGGAAAGTATAAAATTGATGGTGGTTCATATAAGATCTGTTTGGCTGATGATAGAATATATGCTTTAAATTTCGATGGTGTAACAATTTTGCAAAATAATTTACCTACAAAGGTTGAGAAAAAAACAATAACAGACTTCCAATTTCAATTATTTCAGAATTATCCAAATCCGTTTAACCCAAGTACAACGATTAAATACTCTATTCCTAACGTAGGGTCGAGGCATCCTGCAAATGCGGGACAAGTTACCTCGACCGTACAGTTAAAAATTTATGATATCCTCGGTCGAGAAGTCGCAGCACTTGTAAACGAACAGCAGCAGCCTGGAACGTATGAAGTAAAATTCAATGCATCTTCAATGCCCAGCGGAATTTATATTTACAAGCTATCCGCCGGACAATTCATGTCAGCAAAGAAAATGCTCCTACTTAAATAAAATTCAAATTTCTTTTAAACGCAAAAACCCCTCCGAAATTCGGAGGGGTTTTTACTTAAATATTTTAACAACAGAAAATTAAGCTACTTCGTGAACGCTTACAAATCTTCTGTCGCCTCTTTTTCGTTCAAATTTAACAATGCCGTCAACAGCAGCAAAAAGAGTATCATCTCCACCCTTCATAACATTATTGCCAGGATGAAATTTAGTTCCTCTTTGTCTAACTATAATTGAACCGGCAGAAACTTGTTCTCCGCCAAATCGTTTAACACCTAAGTACTGCGGGTTACTATCACGCCCGTTTCTTGACGAACCTTGACCTTTTTTATGAGCCATTATTTACTCTCCTCGACTTTTTCCGCTTCTACTTTTTCTGCTTTTTCAACTTTTGCTTTAGTAGGAGCTTTAGCCGCACTTATTTTTGTTACTTCAATTCTTGTTAATTGTTGTCTGTGACCATTTTTAATTCTGTAACTTTTTCTTCTCTTCTTTTTAAACACAATTACTTTATCGTCTTTAACATGTTCCAAAACTTTTGCCGTTACTTTCATACCTTTTACAGTAGGATTGCCGATTTTAGTTTTTTTACCATCACTGAACAAAAGAACAGAATCAAATGTTATTTTTGAATCCACTTCGTTACTTAATCTTGGTACATAATATTTCGTATTTTCTTCAACGTTGAACTGTTGTCCTGCTATATCAACAACTGCAAACATCTAATCCTCCAAAGCTTAAAAATTTCGAGCAATAAATATAACAATTACAATAGATTATGTCAATTCTATATGATATATTTTTACGAATATGTGAATGGAGAAAAGAAAAAAATCGATTCTTCAACATCTGATAAAATTCGCTGGGGAGTTTTTAGACAATATACTTTGGTAATTCATAAACTTGAAGGAATTGTTGGTGTAGGATATTATGTTATAGGAGAAACCCCGGGCGATTAT
>QILJ01000380.1 GCA_003233295.1 Ignavibacteria bacterium
CGGCAAAAGGACTTGTTTAATTTCTGAAATAACAGTAGTCAAGTGCCAGTCACCTCTAACACAGCTTGTTCAAAGGTGACTGGCACTTTTAAAAGCTTTATCGAAGCAGGATCATCTTCTTTGAATCTGAAAATAGTATCCTTCCGTTATTAGCTGTTATGCGGTAAATGTAAACTCCGCTTGATAACCCTTCCGAACTGAAGTTAATTTCATAACTTCCTGCGGATTTGAATTCATTTATTAGAGTGGTCACTTTTCTTCCTAATATGTCATATACTTTTAATGTGACTATTCCGCTGTTTGAAAGTTGATATTTTATTATTGTAGAGGGATTGAAAGGATTTGGATAGTTTTGGTGTAATATATATTTATTGAGAAATACTTCATTGTCAACGGAAGTAGCCCCTGTATCTCTTACCGCGATTAGTGTCTTTTCCTGACCCGTGGATGTTGATGAAAGATGCGTACCTATGTAAAGAGTACCATCAGAACCTATCGCAGTGCTATTATCAACTTCGTAACCATTTAAGGGGAATTTCCATAATAGCTCGCCTTCGCTGGAAATGGCATAATAGAAATAGCCTAGAGTTGAACCAAAATATAATGTTCCATCTTTATCACATACTAGAGGTTGCGTGATTCCCCCAAATTCTTCTTCGGTTTCAAGAATATATGTCCATCTAAAATTACCAGAATAATCTACTGATGTTATAGCATAAGTTGATGCAAAAGACACCCAATGAACAAAATAAATGTTTCCGAATCCATCCATAGTTGGAGAAGAGAAGCGAGAAATAGCTCCATATTCTGTATATGTGCTAACCCAATTCGATGTTCCATCTGTATTGATAGAGTGAATCTCAGCAGGGTATCCATCTGGAGTTATATATATATGTCCTTCATTATCAACTAACGGAACTGCACGCACAGGACCAGAACTATATACCCATTTAATACTGCTATCCAAATTCAATGCATACAAATTACCATCACGCGGACTTACATAAATTGTTTCCCCATCAGGTGACAATACTACAGACCTTGAAAGGAAGGCGCCGTTAAAATTGATTTTCCAGTTTAGCTCTCCAAATTTATTTACAGAATGCAAATAACCATCAGCGGACGAAAAATATATGTTACCATATAAATCAATGTTCATCACCTCTTGATATACATTATCGCCAGCAAAATATTTCCATTTGATATCACCTTCCAAAGTAACTGCATATACATACCCGCCTTCCGAACCAAAATAAACCGTACTATCAGATCCAATTAAAAAGCCTGAATCAGTTGCAAAAGTTTCGGAAGTGTTAAAAGTCCATCTAATTGTTCCGTCAGGATATGCAGAATAAAAATAATTCGATGAATGACCAGGAAGCCAGGTGTGCGTTCCAAAAAATAAATTATTCTCCGGACCAATAGCCGGACCGGAGAATACTCCATAAGGCATATCCATCGTCCAAACTATATTCGGTGACTTAGGCCCAACATAAGGTGATCTTCCAGTTGCTTGCGGGTCGTGCTTCATCATAGGCCAGGGAGAATCTGCAAGTGTCGACCAAGATATTTCACCCTGCTGTTGGGCTCCTATTGATATAACCAATATTATACTACAAAAAACAAGGGCTATAAATTTTTTGCTTAAATACATTTGGTTTTTCTTACTTTAATAATGATTAAATATAAGCGAATTATATTTATTTTAACAATAGTAATTTCTTTATATCTCTGAAATTATCAGTCCTTATTTCATAAAAATAAACTCCACTTTCAAGATTACTCCCGTCAAATACGACTTTATGATTCCCTGCAGAAAGATTTTCATTTACAAGAGAAGCAACTTCCCTACCCAATACATCTATAACTTTTAAGTTAACAAATGAATCGTCTTTGATTGAAAAACTTATGAAAGTCGAAGGATTAAATGGATTAGGAAAGTTTTGAAGTAATTTGTTTTTTCCTAAAACACCATTATTATCATATTTGTTTGTACTTCTTTTCATTGGCGCTGGAACTTCTACAGTTGCAATATTTGAACTAGCCGATTCCATAATACCATTAATAGCAGTTACATAATAATGTGCCCAAAAACCATTGCCCGTTTCAATGGACAGATCAGTATAAGAAGTAGTCCCTGTACTTACCTCGTCAATTAAAATAAAATGCCCTGTAGGTATTGACGATGGAGTTACTTCTCTATAAATTTTATATCCATTCCAATAATCATCTCTATTGGAAGAACGATTCCAGGTTAAGTGAGGGTGTCCTTGCGTATCTGTTACAGATAAATTTTCTGGTGGAAGTGGTTGCAGATCATCCGTCTCTTCGCAGCAAAAATCCTTTAGGCGCCATATATACTGTGTAGAGTTATTAACTGAAAATCCATCTAATTCAAATCTATGATTGGTTATATCGTATTCAAAGGTAAGATCAATTGTACCTGGTTCCATAGTAGGTATACACTCAACAGGAACAGTGCTAATGCATTCTGGAAGTTCAGAAGTTCTATAATCAATATTAAACCAGGTCTCATCATTACCATCAATAATTTTTATTTTATATAATCCTAGCCCTAATGTAATATCCATATTAATTGCCCAACATAAAGCTATATCATATAGGGTTCCACTCTCTTCAGTTATTATAACAGGATCAAAATTATCAAATTCATCCGAAAGATAATGTTCAGAATAGTCATTATCTGCATCCCAGTATATAGATAAAGATGTTACTTCCAACGTAAGATTGTATGAAGGTGGCGTGTTTTCAAAATTAATTCTGATTTCACCTCGAGTTGTTGGATCAATCTGTGCTACTGTATTGAAGAAAATGCTGTTAAAAAATAAAATTGCAACGGAAATATAAAAACTTTTCATTTTTATCCTCCAAGAAAAATAATTGTAAGAATTAAAATTTTATTGCAGCATTTGCAGTTATACAAAACCGGTTGGATAAAATGATAAACATAACTCTTGGGTAAGGGGAAGTGAAAAAATCATTTTTCTTTCCCCCGCAGAGAGAGAGAGAGTAAAAACCGTGTCGGATGTTAGTTATCAAGCCGCCCATAACTCATCTTTAGTTATTGATAAAATATATTAGGGAATTTTGGTTTAAATGTAAATACACTATCTAATTTGATAAGAATAATACTTCGGCTAAATATTAATTCATCAGCCAGACATTGAATGCGAGGATGGTTGAAAAAATAACCCAAAGAGAATACGGCAGCAAACAAGTTGCTGCTAAAGGACAGAATTTCCAGATAAGCACTGTAAGAATAACAATATTTAAACCTAAAAGAATTGCCTGAAAAAATGCCAGCCCAATCTGTTGATAGCCGAAAAACAGAATATTCCAGCCAACATTTATTAGAGCACTTAGTACAAACAAACCAATTATTAATTTAAAATGCTTTTGCTCCGAATATTTGTTCCAAACAATTAAAACCGAAACAGAACTTAAGATGAAGATAACCGTCCATGCAATTACCATAAAAGAATTTGAGGGAGTCCAGATTGGAAGGTTGATCGTTTTATACCATACTCTGCCTGTTTGCGCAAAATAGGACGCTGCTGAGCCGGTAATAACAACCAGCAAAGGAATAAGTATATAATTTAATCGGAACTTAAGTATCAATTTTTCTAAATGTTTTCCATTGAAGAATATTAATGACT
>QILJ01000568.1 GCA_003233295.1 Ignavibacteria bacterium
GTTGTTGTTTTTTAGTTCGTTGATATTTACTACAATTAAGTTTCTCATAATGGTTCGCAATATATGAATTAAAATAAAACTATGTCAAGAAATTTTAGTATATGATGAAAAAATATTGTAAACCAATAAGCATAACAATCACAAAAGGATCATCCTGAACTTGCTTGCAGTAGCAAGTTTTATTAAGATAAGGTTTTGAATAAAACCTTACTAACAGTCATTCCGTGATGTTTTTACACAGCTTGCCCCAATGGGGGAATCTATGCTTATATGGAAGATTCCGGCTATTCCGAAGGAATCCCCTTGGGAAAAGATTGCCGGAATGACATTAAATTTTAGATTATCCAAAGTTTCCTCTGAATCCAAAAGCTCATATTTATTACTTAAAGTGCTTTGCACTTCTACGAAAAACATGATGGTTCAAGAAAGACTGAACCAATCATCTAAATATTTATGATCCGCTGAAATTCCGTCACGATGACAAAATTCATTTTTCTCGGGATTGTAGGTGTAATCCTTCTCAAACTCTTTTATATTCTGCACTATCTCTTCAATTGCGTCCATAATGAAATTCAGTTCATAATCAGTCATTGTAGGATGAAGCGAGAAACGAACCCTCATGTCTGTTATACGTTTTGATCTTGTCGGATCGATATGAAGCAGATAATGACCATAAGTACCGGCACATGAACACCCGCCTCGCATCTGAATGCCGTATCTGTCATTCAATAATTTTACCATCAGATTGAAATGGATATTCTCAACATAAAACGAAATTACGCCTAAGCGTTCTTCCACGTTGTTAGCCAGCAAGTGAATTTCCGGTATTTCTCTAAATCGTTTGAAAGCCATTAGAAGCAGTTCCTTTTCACGGGCAATTATTTTCTCCGTGGTCATTTTCTCTTTTAATCGGACACTTAGCGCAGCTCTTATTGCTTGAATGAATCCCGGTGTACCACCGTCTTCTCTTGCTTCAATGTCACTTACATATCTATGCTCACCCCATGGATTTGTCCAATCAACCGTTCCGCCGCCCGGATGATCGGGGACATTCCTATGATAAAGATTTTTATTAAATATAAGCACACCCGGTGAGCCTGGTCCGCCTAAAAATTTATGAGGTGAAAAAAATAAAGCATCAATTCTTTCAAGAGGATCATCCGGATGCATATTAATATCTTTGTAAGGAGCAGATGCAGCAAAATCTATAAAGCAGTATCCATCATGCTGATGCATTATTTTTGCAAGTTGATAAAAAGGCGGTTCAATACCGGTAACATTAGAACAAGCCGTAAAAGACCCTATCTTTAATTTTCTGTCTTTATAATTTTGCAGAGCCTCTTCTAATCTTTTCGGTTCAACAAGTCCATCCTCATTTGGTTCTAAAACCACTATATCGGCAATTGTTTCAAACCAGCTTGTTTGATTTGAATGGTGTTCCATATGCGTAACAAAAACAACCGGACGAACTTCATCGGGTATATTTGTGTATTCGAGTAATTGTTCCGGCAGTTTGAAACCCAATATCCTCTGCAGTTTATTTACCACAGTTGTCATACCCGAACCGGCAGTGATTATCACATCATTTTCGTTAGCATTCACATGCTCTTTAATAATATTATGAGCAAGATGATATGCGTTGGTCATTGTTGTACCGGTTACACTGGTTTCTGTGTGAGTGTTCCCGATAAAAGGACCGAACACATTTTTGATCTTATCCTCAATTGGTCCATACAATCTTCCGCTTGCAATCCAATCGGCATAAATAATTCTCTTTTCACCGTAAGGAGTTGTGAATGTCTGATCAATTCCAACAATGTTTTTCCGAAATTTTTCGAAGTATGATTCTAATTCTAACATAACCTATACTCAAATTATTTGAACAGAAATATAATAAATTTGCAATATTGTTATGGTATAATAAATTTGCACTTTATTGCTTTAGAACAAATAAATAAATATTTTAATATGAAATATTGAGGAACAATTATGTTTGGTAATATAATGATACATAGGATCACATTAATTTTATTAAGTTTTACTTTATTAACATCTGTAGTACTATCTCAAGACCTTATCTTACCAAGAATTAGTCCGCCTGCTGAAGTATCACAAACTATTGGATTGAGTAAAATTACGATCAATTACAGCAGACCGGCAGTAAGAGGAAGAATAATTTGGGGCGGGTTAGTTCCTTATAATAACGGCAAACCTTTTCCCTGGAGAGCTGGTGCAAACGAAAACACAACAATTTATTTTTCCGATTCTGTAAAAATAAACGGTAAAGATCTTCCGGCAGGAACTTATGGATTTCATATTATTCCATCTGATAGAGAATGGATACTGATATTCAACAAACATTATAAAGCTTGGGGAAGTTTTTTCTATGATAGCTCGCAGGACGCTCTGAGAATTGAAGTTGTTCCGGAGAGAATATATTTTAATGAATGGCTGGAATATCGATTTGATAATATTACAAGTAATTCCGTTGATATCAATATGCATTGGGAATATCTTAATGTCAGGTTTACGGCACAGTTTGACGAAACAAAAATTGTGTTGAAAAGTATTAGGGAGCAATTATTATCTATACCAGGCTTTAGCTGGGAAGGACCAATGCAGGCAGCTCAGTATTGTTTGGACAATAATATCAATTATGAGGAAGCTCTAAAATGGATCGACCAATCCATATCGAGGAATTCAAACTTTTCTAATAATATTGTTAAAATAGATCTACTAAGAAGGATGGGAAGGGATGAAGAAGCAAATAAATTAGAAGAGACTGCTCTTAAAAATGCATCGGAAGATGAACTGGATAGGTACGGTTATCATCTTATTAATAAAAATAAAGTTCATGAAGCATTAATTGTTTTCAAGCAAAATATGGAAAGAAACCCTGATTCTTGGAACGCTTACGATAGCTATGCCGAAGCTTTAAAACTTTCCGGGCAAATTAAAGAGGCAATAAAATATTATGAACTAGCCAAACAGAAAGCACCTGGTGAGCAAAAAGATAGAATCCAGCAAATTCTTGATTCGCTAAAAAATCCCTAAGTTTTCTATAATTTATGATTAATTAAATTGTTTATAGATATCCCTATCAGTATTTTTAAAAATTGATATATAGAATTAGATTAGAAATTATTTTGAAGAATTTGAGTACACCTATCGCAATTACTACCAGGAAGTAAATGCTGAGTAAAAATTTGAGCATATCTTATGATCACTAAAATAGTTAATTTATTAAAGAAAACTTTTATTACCAGAAAAGAAATTCCACCTAAGAAAGAAGAAACGATTTCAAAGAAAATTTCTTCTCATGATTCTTCACAAAGATATTCAAAACAGAAGCAGCAGCCTGCAAATATTGAGAGGAATAAGGAAACTGGTAAGCAAAAAAAACATTGGACTCCGAAAGATTTTCCGGTTGAAAAAGAAGAAGGAAAAGTTCTGTTTTATGACCTTCATTTATCAAACGGGATTCTGCATGCTATTGCCGATCTGAATTATAAATATTGCACGCCTATTCAATCCGGAATTTTAAAACATACATTGGAGGGAAGAGATGCAATAGGAAGAGCTCAAACCGGAACGGGCAAGACCGCTGCATTTTTGTTGACTGCAATTTCAAGATTGATCAGACGAAATCCTAATCTTAAACGAAGTAAAGGAAGTCCGCGTGTTTTAGTTATGGCGCCTACCAGAGAACTTGTTCTTCAAATAGAAAAGGATGCTGTACAGCTGGCTAAATATCAAAATCTCAGAATCGTTTCAATATACGGTGGAATGGATTATAAAAAACAGATCAACCAAGTTAGAGGAAAATTTGTTGATATTATGATTGCTACGCCAGGCAGACTTCTGGATTTCATGAAGCAAAAATTAATAAGATTGGACAAAGTTGAAATTCTTATTCTTGATGAAGCCGATCGTATGCTTGATATGGGATTTATGCCGGATATTAGAAAAATTGAGCGGAGTACACAGCGCAAGGAAAATAGACAGACTCTTTTTTTCAGTGCTACTTTTCCGGATAGCATAAAGCGAATAGCTGAACAGTGGACGAAAGATGCTGTAGTAGTTGAGATCGAACCTGAACAACTTGAAGCAGACACAATTACGCAGATAATTTATATTGTTTCGTCTGATGAAAAATTCAA
>QILJ01000511.1 GCA_003233295.1 Ignavibacteria bacterium
AGGAAAACCTTTTATGCCGGCGTAGCTCAGTTGGTAGAGCAGCTGATCCGTAATCAGCAGGTCACTGGTTCGATTCCAGCCGCCGGCTCCAAAATAAGTCAAGATATATCAATAATTATTCAATATAAATATCAAGAAGCAAACCGGTGATCTTTTTTAGAATCATTTTTTATACCCTATTTATACCCGCCAAATAGGATTTTCGGTTCCGGTCAGTCAAATTGAGATTGCAAAAAAGTCAGGATTGTTAATCTCACCTAATAATTTCTATGTCTAATCTATTAAAATCCGCATCAAAGGTGGCTATTGCATCGATATGGTTTTGCCTGATCGTTGTATATATGAGACAATCTCCAAAACTGATATTCAATTTACAATAAATATCCAATGCCTCTCTCGTAGGAAGCTCCTTTTCTATTTTAATTTTCGGTGTGTTAATCAGGCTTTCTAATATTTCCTTAATTTCCTTTTTTGATAGTCTCCGAATAGAGCTGTCGGCCTTGTGGATATTCTCCAGCACATATACAGTTTCGGCAATAGCCTGCTGGAGCACAAATATCATACTCTTGCTCTCTATAAATCCTTTCAACAGTTCTTTTGCTTTTTGAGTGTATTCTCTTTGTATAAATAAAGATAATACGAAATTTGTGTCTAATGCTACAGTAGAGATCTTCTAACTCCTGTGTCTTTTCTTGCTTTTTCTATAAGCTTATTTATATCTATATCTTTTTTAGGTTTAATAAAACCTATATAATCAAATGCGGTTTTTTTCTTCTTTAAGATAAATCCATCCTCTACTTTCTCGAAAATAACCATATCACCCGGATTTATACCTAATATATCCCGCACATACTTTGGAACACTTATCTGACCTTTTTTTGATACCCGGAGTTTTGTCGCAATTTTCGGCATATTACGCCTCCTTCAGCAATAATCTTTACTATAATTATAGTAAAGAATTATCTTTTGTCAAGAAAATGAATTGCACTGTCAAGCCAATTTAGAAATGTCCTAATTGGTTAGTATTCATAGGCCATACTTTTGGTGGTGGATTTCCGACTTTGCCAACGTCTCCATGGGTGGTCTTTCGGAGGCACATAGAGTTTTCCTGGTTTAGAGAACCTTTTGATCGCAGCCTCTTCTCAGGCCTCTCCGCAATCTTCCTGTACTTCAGGTTCTTTGAGTCAACTAACGATATACAAGCTGCCTCTGAAAGTCCCGGTATCAAGGCCGCTGTCCTCTGTGTGATCCGGCTTCCTATGACTTCCTGGTACTACCTGTAACCTTTTTAGTTCCTTTATGCTCATCTTTATAATGTCCTTCCCTGCCATAATCTTCTCTCTTATATGAGAAAAATTATAGCCGCTTTTAGGACATTATCACTTTGGCGGGACAGACCGGATTGCCTCACCAAAAACCGGATTGGGTGTTCAAAGGAAGCGGAATGCGCAACTTGTCTCTATTCTGATCATTTGCAAATATATCCACTTTGTTTATATCCCTCTAATCATTATATGGTGTAGTGCCCATGGCTGTCTAAACATGATTGTTATGGCATAAGACTATTCTATAGAATTTCTTTTTGCATGTCACGCATATCAATGGTTTTGCAATTCAGGAAACAACGTTCCCTTGCTTCTTTAAAAATGTGCTTTGTTAAAATAAATATGTTTTGATTTAATGAATTATTTCTGTATAATTCCCGTATCATGGTATTTAGTTAAATAAGATGTTATATGTAAAAAATCGAAAGAAAAGCATGGTAAATGAGCGAAAAAAATCGCTTATACAATTATATTATGAATCTCACCACATTAGTGGAAATCGATTAAGGCAGAGTTTTTTAGAAAAAGAAAGAGGTTCGATGTTTTCAGATTGGATTGGCGGCAATAAATCTATTGTCAGAATGGTTTGAAATTCAAGAAATCGTAATTTTGAAGGGTGGCAGGAAAGCAAACCGCTTTCCAGGCCTGTTTGCCCGTAATATTGCTTTTAAATGCCGTACAAAAAATGCATACCAATAGCATGCATTCGGACAGCAAAAGCGTCGCTTACTCCTCGCGTTACTTTTCTGCCGGTGCTACGATATATTATGCGTAAAGACAAAAATAAGATTATGATTAAGGAACAATAAAAGATGCAGGATTTGATGACAATAAAAGAAGCAAGTATTTGGGCATCCGATTATATAGGTAAGAATGTTACTCCTTCAAATATATCGTATTTAATTCAATACGGAAGAATACCGAGAAACGGAGATAACGGAAATATTTTTGTCAATAGACTTGATTTAAAAGAATATTACAATTTGCATTATGAGACAAAAAAAGAACAATGGAAAAAACAACTCGGAAATGATCTAAACTGGAATTTATCCTTTTCTGAATATAAAGAATCGGAAACAACAAAACATGTTCATAGACTGCATCCATATAAGGGAAAGTTTATTCCGCAGCTTGTTGAATATTTTTTGGATCAACATACGGATAATTTTAAACGCAAACTGTTTTTTAATGCAGGGGATATCATTTTAGATCCTTTTTGCGGCAGCGGAACGACTCTTGTACAGGCAAGTGAATTGAATTTACATTCGATTGGAATTGATGTTTCTGCATTTAATGCTTTTATAAGTAATGTTAAAGTTGGGAAATATGATATTACTGATATTAAAAATACGGCTTATGTGATTACGCAAAACCTCAGAAATTTTCAAAAAGGAAAAAACAATGTTAATTTTGAAAATAGTTTATTAGATAAGCTGAAAATATTTAATAGCAAGTTCTTTCCATCACCTGAGTTTAAGTATAAGGTTCAACAAAAAGAGATAAATGAAAAACTGTATGGTAAACAAAAATCCGATGAATTTTCAAATATTTATTATAAGCTTATAGATGATTATAAAATTCCGTTGAAACAGAAAAAAAATGATTCATTTCTCGATAAGTGGTTTCTGCAAGTTGTTAGGGATGAAATTGATTTTGTTTTTGAACAGATAAAGGCTATTAAAAATTCGGAAACAAAGAAACTTCTGGCTTTAGTACTAAGCCGCACCGTCCGCTCGTGCCGTGCAACAACTCATGCTGATTTAGGAACGTTAAGAGAACCTGTAACCACAACTTATTATTGTAAAAAACATGGCAAGATATGTAAACCGTTATTTACAATATTAAACTGGTGGCAAAGATATGCTCAAGACAGTATTAAACGAATTATCCAATTTGATAAACTTAGAACCGATACTTTTCAAAAATGTCTAATTGGAGATAGCAGAACAATAAATATTGTTCAGGAATTAGAAGAGAAATATCCCGAATTTAGTAAACTAATAAAAAACAATAAGATTGCCGGTATCTTTTCAAGTCCTCCTTATGTTGGCTTAATAGATTATCATGAACAACATGCCTATGCTTACGATATATTCGGTTTTGAAAGAAATGATGAGTTGGAGATTGGTTCTTTATGCAAAGGTCAGGGATTGGAAGCACAAAAGTCTTATATTAAAGGCATTTCTGATGTTTTGAATAACTGTAAGCAATTTTTGAAACAAAATTATGATCTGTTTCTGGTAGCAAATGATAAATATGGTCTATACCCGCAAATTGCAAAACTATCCAATATGAGAATTGTTAATGAATATAAAAGACCTGTTTTAAATCGTGTTG
>QILJ01000518.1 GCA_003233295.1 Ignavibacteria bacterium
ACTCTCGGTCTCCGTTTATTTATTCCATTATCAAAAATAACTTTAGGCTCACTCCATGTTTTACCGCTGTCAATATTTATCAATTCATATATTCGAGAAGTATCTTCTTTCTCAATTTGGCAGATCAAAACCAATGAACCATTCCAATGAGTATTTATGGTGCCATAGGAGGGAGTTGATGAATTTAAATAGATTGAACTAGTTTGAATAACTGTATCACGTTCACTCCAAGAAACTCCATCATCACTTTGAATACTATAAATAAAATTTAACCTATTATAAACAAACCAAATCTTTCCATCATCTGTTTGTGTAAGGGAAGAATTCTTAACCCCTCGTGCTTTAACTTTACTTGCTTCTGTTTGAAGTTCAGTTTCCTCTGACCAAGTTAGACCATTATCATCAGAATAGATTAAATAATGAAGTCTGGACTTATACGTAACAAGGATCCTTCCGCTATTCAGTTTTAGTGCATTGAGATCGGAAAGAGAATCTAGAAGAAGTGTATTATCTACAAGAGTTATTGGAGTATTCCAAGTTGTGCCATCATCCAAACTTTTTGACATGTGCAGATCTGTTGAGTCGATCCAGAACATGATCAGCTCATTTGTTCCACCTTCGATAATAAACGATTCCGGTATGGCATTACTAATTGGATCGAGCAATGGAAACCTCTGCATCTCCAAAGTTTGTGCTGTTAAGTTAATTGTTAACATAATTAACAATAATATTAAATGTTTCATTGTTCCTCCAGTGCTGCGATTTTATTTGAGTAGAATCATTTTTTTGCTTTCAACAAAACTTCCGCTATGCAACCGATAAAAATAAATACCTGATGTTAAATGACTTGCATCAAAGGTCACTTCATAACTGCCGGGCTTCTGTTGTTTGTTTACTAGTGTTACTACTTCACGTCCGAGAATATCATAAATAACCAAACGTACGGACGAGGCATGCCTCGTCCCTACAGTAGGGATAGAGTATTTTATTGTTGTACTTGGATTAAACGGGTTTGGGTAATTCTGGTATAAACGGAATTCCTCCGGTGTAATTAATTTATCTTTAACTGAAACAATATAACTATCGTCAGCTGTAAATTGATAGACATCATTGCTATCAATCGGATTATAGGTAATAATATAAAGTGTGTCACCTTTCTGTGGAATTAATTCAGAACTAAAATTAAATTCTAGGAAGTAACTTACTAGTGCAATAGGAGCATCTGTTGGTCTAAGCAAAAGTGGCTCACTAAAATCCCATTGACCATTCCCAGCTTTCAAAGACTTGGACTCATCTACATAATAATTACCCTGAATAAAATTTCCTTGATCATCAACTTCCGAAATATTTATAATATAAAATGGTAATACTATTTTGGGAAATCCTGATTTGGCGACAATGGATGTATCACCTATATTTACCCACGAACCATCACTGTTTGTATCAAGATCATTAAATACAACTATCCAATCTAAAGCGCTTTTTACATGAGGATTACCGATATAATCGGCATTATATGGGGAAAAGAAAACATTATAAGTAGATTCCAATTCTTCTCGGTTAAAGTGTGTAAGATTATAATCAATATCCATTTCGGTATCTTTAATATTTAATCGTAAGCCTTCGAAAGTAGGGGATGACATTCCATCTATTAACTCCAGATTATCAATTACTATCTGATCAGTATTTAGATTCTTAACACTATACATCTTAGTTTCATCTTCGGTATTAAATGTAATTTCATATGTATCATTATTTACAGCATTAGTATCGGCAACTATTAGCTCAATTACAGCTGTCGCATTCCCATCAATATGTTCAACTTGAGAAGATGAATAAAATGCTTTCTTTACATTTATAATAAATGGTTCAGATGTGAATACTGTTTCATTTGCATTATCCTTGCAAGTAAATCTCAAATAGTTTGTTTCATAATTTGGGATTGATGAAAGATCCCAGGAAAATGAATTCTCTCCGTTGCTGTATGTTGCTTCATGAACCAACTCGAAAGGTCCATCCAGATTTGTTGAATGTTCAACTGTTATCAATAATTCAGAATTATCAGCATCTTCAGATATCCAATGTACATTGGTTCTTTCTCTACGAAGAGTATCTGTAAATTCTATAAATTGAAATTCTGGCACAGCATTCTTTTCGGGATTGTTGATCGTAAATCTTTGATTGGAATTATCGTAATAATACTCTATAGGATTATCCGGATTGTAGGCTAATACTCTTAGCATATAATTTACACCGTCATCAACTAATTTAGTATCCCAAATATAATTCGCGTTTATATTCTGATCTGTTATAAGCGGCATCCAATCCTTACCGCCATTTTTAGAATAATCAATAAATACCTTGGCATTTTGATCACTTCCGGTGTAATTCCAACTTACATCAACATTTCCATTGTTCTCATTTTGTAATTCGTTCAGTTCAATTGAGTAATTATTATCGCCACCGGATACATCGTAATCATTGCTAATAATAGGCCAATTTTTATAATACTGGATATACATAGCATCCTGCAGCATATCATCAAAATCATTTGAAAAGAAAATCTCTAATTCAATTTCTTTTGTCTCTCCGGAATTTAATTTAAATGGTCCGGTACCGAAATTAATAATATTATCTCCGGGCTCATTCAGTAGGTCTTGATCTAAGTCAATACTATCTGCAGAGAACCACTCCCACATAAGAGGATCATTACGTGGGACATTAGGATCCGAGTTTGTATATGGAACAATGTGTAAGGAAGTTAAACCCAAATTATTGGGTGTATTAAGTAACTTAAAAGCAATATAACCTGTTTGTCTTCCACCCATGCCAACACCGTCATCATCATAACTATAAATAGTATTAGCCGCAGCTTTGACTTCATAATTATTAGGTAAAAACCCCACTCTATCATCGCCATAATCACTAGCACCACCAACTTGAGGATCGCCATGAAAACCAAAATATACTTTAGAAAGATCTTTTGGACTTTCATTTGTGATTTTATATTTAATAATTAATGCATCTTTAAGAAAACCTCCAAATTGGTATATACGAACTTCTGCGCTAACTCCAAGCCCTCTTTTTGTTGAATCATTGGGAAACGGGTAATATGGGAACTCAGCATTAGTAAAATCATCAATAACATAATAGGCTTCATTTTCAGCAACAATTACATCGTCACCATATTCGCCTGGCCAATAACTCCAATCACTAGGCCATGATTCCGGATTAAGACTATTCGCAATCTCATAACTATTTGGGTTTGTATATCCTACTCTTGGAAGCCATCCCCATTTTTGTGTCCCGTCGGGGTTATAATCCCCTTGCGCTGGAAGCACAAACGAATCACTGGTTATATGAAGTATATCCCCATTTTCTCCAACAACCTCAGCAGTTACTAATGGTCCGAACTCGTACATATATCCAAGACCATTCCAGACCATATCCGCAATATTACCAAGTGTATTAGGTTTGCAAATTGAACCATAATTATAAAGAACAGTTGTAATGTCATTGGAGGACATTATTACTTCTTTAATTTCCGTATTATCTCCAGTAATTTGCTGGGCAATATTAATTTGTACTGTTAATAAATAAATCAAACAAACAAAACTTCTCTTTAATAATTTCATTTTACTCTTCTATTTTGATGAAC
>QILJ01000206.1 GCA_003233295.1 Ignavibacteria bacterium
AAAATATTTTAAGTTAAAGTGATGCAAAAATTTGGTTGCAAACCTTTGCTTTGTATTTTTTGAAAAAATCATTAAAATCTATTTACTCTTTCTCTGATTTAATTCTTTCTTTTCTTCTGTAGCTAATTCAATAGCCTTATCAAAATTATCTTCTACAAAAGAAAAATGATATTTTGATTTTAAGTAATCTTCGTACTCTTTCTGGAGTTTATTTTTCAGCTTCTCTCTCTTTCCGGGATCTTTTTCGGCATTTGATTTCTTTAGCTGTTCATCAACCTTATCTTTAACTTTTTTCTGGAATAGAATTGCTCTGAGCAGAGATGTTTTCATAGACTTTAACTGCTCGGGTAACTCACCAATATTTTGCAAGTTAATTTCTTTTGCATGTTTAGCTAAAATGTGTTCTCTGGCAATGCTTTCAATACGTTTATCAAACTCTAATTTATTTATAGGAGCTTTTTTACTATTTGAAAAAAGATCACCAAGCAAAATAAATCCGCCATCGTAAACGGCAATTTTCATTTCTTTATCTTTACTTGTCAATTTGCCAAAATTCAAATCTTTATACTTGGAAATACCGGATTTATATCCAACCTTTTTAAGAACTTTCTTAATCTTATCTTCTTGTAATTTATAATGATATTTTTTCGATAGTTCCTTAAATCGTTTGTCTAGTAAATCTTGGATGTAAGGTTTTCTACTGTGATATAGAGACTTCCAAATTCTGCCTCTAATTTCTTCAAATGGCGGAACTTTTACTTCACGATGATTACCCTTATATAATATGTAATAACCGCCATAACCTCGAAATGGTTTAGAATAACTATGTTCGCTTAAAGTATCCATAACCGAGCGGACAATATGATCCCCCATTGATTCAACAATAATCCATCCAATTTCGCCGTTTTTATTTTTCGTGGTAATATCCTGCGAAAACCTTTTCGCAACTTTTCCAAAATCAGTGCCCTTCTTTAACAGACTATATGCTTCCCATATTGTGTCTTTCTGGGCTTTAATGAATTTTGGAGAAGAAGATTTAATAATAGGACGCATAATATATTTCATATCATACTGCGGTGTATATTCATTATAAAATTTTTGTATTAAACTATCGGTAATTACATCATCAGTAAATTTTGAATTAACATACTTCTGAAATAAAAGTCTTCGTTCATTATTATTTACAATACTTATATAGGATGAGTCCTTATCAATTCCCTGCTCAAGAGCTTCTTGAACAGCCATTTTTTCTATAGCTTTGAGTTCAACAATTTTTTTTAAGTTATCTACGGTTGGAAATTTATCAGGTTTATACTGTGTACTTAAAAGATAATGATCTAAATATTCCTTGTAATTCACTGTTCCATTATCAAATACAGCAAGCTCAGGATTTTGATCACTTGTTGAGCAGGAAACTATAGATATTAAAGCAGTAATACCTGCAAAAATTAATAATTGTAATTTTATTTTAGAATTCATCCTTTGACAATATTTTTATTATTTAAAAAGGGGATTAAATATTCTTAATCCCCTCTTAATTTTAAATGATTTTAATTAAGCACAACAATTACTTAAGTAACATCATTTTTTTAACGGAAACAAAGTTGCCTGCTTCTATTTTGTAGAAGTAAACGCCACTAGTCAAGTTAGATGCATTGAATTCAACATCATAAACACCAGAGTTTTGCTGTTGATTAACTAATGTTGCAACTTCTCTACCAATGATATCATATACTCTTAATGATACAAATTCATTTGTAGGAATAGAATACTGAATTTTTGTACTTGGGTTGAATGGATTTGGATAGTTGTTTGCTAATTCAAATTTTTCAACAACAACAGGAGCTTGGTCTCTTTCAACACCAGTAGTAACAACAGAAATTTCTCCACGGGTAGTCATGTCAACACCCCAGTCATCAATTGGAGTTTCAGTCATACCGCAAATACCAATTACGTCACCAGTATTAAAAACAGTTCTGCCGTCTTTGTCGTTATAATATTTTTTAATTGTTCTTAAAGAATGACCTACCTCGATGAAATCGAAGCCCCATGCATGAGCCATCCAATCAGGATTTCCGTCTATTGTAGCAGGGTCATCACTTGAATTATTCAAGAGCATTCCATCATGACGCATTACATTTGTGCTGTCTCTTTCGATAATGTCAAAATTGAATATCTCATAGTCACTTCCGTTATCGGTTTGACCATCATATTCTTCATAATCAGCTGCCCAGTATGCAAGACTTTCAACTTTTTGAGCACCTTGATTTTCAACTTGCCATATATCTTTCATTCTTGCACCCCATTCCAACATCACTTCAGCGCCGATTGGTGCTGCTGCAACGCCTTGGCTAATTAAATATCCAAGCGGTGTATAGTGTGCTTCATACCAGTCTGTACTCCAGCCGGTTGCTACATCATTATCAATGTCCATAAGAATATGATAATATCCTCTTGATTCGTAATAAATTGTTCCTTCATGATCATTTTCATAAGCATTATTCGGCCATGCAGGACCGCCCCAGAATTTTAGATTGAAATAAACATTGTCGTTTTCAATGAAAGCTTTTACTTCCTTAATATCAACAATATCAGTTACAGCAGCGCCAACTTCTGGTGGGAACATGCCGTCTTGATTATCAGGAGCTTCAATTAATAAAGGTTTATCTGCCCAGTCAGAATCGTCACCGTCAAATGTAATTACATTCGGTCGATGCTCAACTTCGGTAGGTAGAGTTACTTCGCCTCTCGTTGTCATATCAACGCCCCAGTCATCAATTGGTGTTTCGGTCATACCGCAGATACCAATTACATCACCTGGCTGTAATACACTTGAACCGTCTTTGTCCATAAAATATTTTTGAAAAGGAGTTAATTCAGCACCGAATTCCAAGAAAGAAAATCCCCATCCATGTCCATTCCAATATGATTTAAGTGTGTCATCTAAAAGTGCAGCATCATCTGAGCTATTAATCTGCACAGATCCTTCCCATTTCATTGTACGGGCAGAATCTCTGTTAGGAATAGACATATTAAAGATTTCATAGTCGCTTCCGTTATCTGTTTGTCCGTCATACTCTGAATAATCTGCTGCCCAGTAATCTAAACTTTCAACTTTTTGAGCGCCTTGATTTTCAACTTGCCATTGATCTTTCATTCTTGCGCCCCACTCGGTCATGATCTCAGCACCGATTGGTTCTGCGGCAACACCCTGGCTAATTAAATATCCAAGAGGAGTATAGTGCGCTTCATACCAGTCTGTACTCCAACCGGTTGATGCATCATTATCAACATCAATAAGTATGTGATAATATCCTCTTGATTCGTAATAGATCGTTCCCTCATGATCATTTTCGTATGCGTTGTTAGGCCAAGCCGGGCCGCCCCAGAACTCTAAATAACCAAACAACACATTGCCTATTACCGTTGCTTTTACTGCTTTGATATCAACTCTATCTGTAACGGCAGCGCCAACTTCCGGCGGAAACATTCCGTCTTGGTTATCAGGAGCATCAATAAGGATCGGATATGCGTCCCAATCTGTGCTGTCTCCGTCCATAAAGATCTGACCGAACGACGTTGTTGCCATACCAAACAACAAAGTAATGGCAAATAGTGAGTGTAGTACTTTTTTCATTAGATACCTCCAATGGTCTCCAATGGTTAATGAAATAATTAGTGAATCAATTAAATTAGAAAATCTATTAGAGATTATTTTTTCTCCTAGATTTATGGTGTAGAAAGTTTTGTTATTCATACCTAAGTTTGAATTGAAAGTT
>QILJ01000534.1 GCA_003233295.1 Ignavibacteria bacterium
TCTTATTTGTAGTGAGTATAGGTTCCTGCAGTTCAAAAGACAGCGTGAAAGTCGGTGAAAAAATTAGCCTTTTTAACGGCAAGGATTTAAGTGATTGGACTATACACGGAACCGAGAAATGGTATGTTAAAGACGGTGAACTAATTTGCGAAAGCGGTCCGGATAAAGAATACGGGTACTTAAGTACAAATGAAGAATTCAAAAACTTTGAATTGACTCTCCAGTTTCTGCAAGAATCAAATGGTAATAGCGGTGTATTTTTCAGATCGTCTATTGAGGGTGTTAAAATTAGCGGCTGGCAGGTAGAAGTTGCACCGCCAAATCATGATACGGGCGGTATATATGAATCTTATGGAAGAGGCTGGCTAGTAAGGATCCCGGATGAAAAAGAAAATATCCTTAAAATGGGCGAATGGAACACGCTTAAAATACGCGCGGTAGGTGACAATGTTAAAACATGGTTGAATGGTGAACCTATGGTTGACTTTACCGACAAAAAGATTGGTGAGGGTTACGGATTTATTGCTCTTCAAATTCATAGCGGCGGCGGCATTAAAATACGCTGGAAAAATATTGAACTGACAGTATTGTAATAAACCTGTATGCTGATAGTTGCATAATATTTATTTAATTAACCCCGGCTCCAGTCGGGGTTGATGAATCACAAATGACTTACTTCTCATAAAAATGTAAAATGGATATTTTAAGATGAAACAAAATATTATAATTTTATTTGTACTATTAATCACATCAGCACTTTATTCACAAGGGACGAACTTATTAGCACTATATAACGGAGGTTTTGAAAACGGTATGGTCAACTGGCGGTTTTTCGAAGTGCCTAATAACATAGGAAGCTCATCTGAAATTACTACAACTGATGTTGCTGAAGGATTGCAGGCTATTAAGATCACTTATGTTGCCGATGATGGAACCGTTGCTGATAGAGGTTTTGATAATTGGAATGCAAGGGTTCCTATTATTGCCGGTTCTCAATATACGGCAAAAGTAATGGCTAAGATAGACGGGACGAATGATCTCTATTTAAATTTTACTTTAGGATATTTTGCTGGAAACGGAGCGGTTCTTGATCAAATAACTGAGCGGATAAAATTGAGTAATATTTATTCTGATTATTTTGTCACCTTTGATGCGCCAACTGATGCATATTTTACCTGGGTAGCATTCCGCCTTACAGATTCTACCGGGAGCAAAGTGGCTGGCACATTGTATTTGGATGATGCACGCTTATTCGGAGAGAGTACATTTCTGAGACCGCAAGTAATGGCAGCAACTTTACTTAGTGATGATGTCCCGATAGCAAGTGTAAATGTTATGGATGATCCTTACAATGCAGTTAACGACGGTTCAGCGGATGTTGCAGCAGCATTCCAAGCTGCTATTGACCGCGCGGTACTTGCCGGCGGCGGCGTTGTGTTCGTCCCGGCTGGAAGATACCGGTTCGATGGAAATATTCTGGTAAAAGAAAAAGTTATTTTACGAGGGGAATGGCAGAATCCGGATAACGGAGGTGTTGTTGGAACTGTCCTTATGCCATACTCAGGGCAAGGTTCAGAGAGCGGCGAGGCTTTCATCCGACTTGAGCGAGGAGCTGGTGTCAAGAATTTATCAATCTGGTACCCAAATCAATCGGCTGGAGCGGTTATACCTTATCCATGGACAATTCAATGCAGTCCCGAAACACCTCTTGGGCCGGGATCAAATCCATCAATAGTTAATGTTACGTTAGTGAATCCTTATCAGGCAATCAAGATCGGTCCTCTTCAAAATGAATTGCACTATGTCCGCAATGTATATGGAACTCCTTTGAAAACGGGGATATGGTTATCACAGACAACGGATATCGGTAGAATAATGAATGTCCATTTCGAGCCTAAATATTGGAGTGCATCGGGACTAAGTAATTCTCCTTCTGAAAGTACTATCATAACTTGGCTGCAAAATAATGCAACTGGAATAGTTATGGGTCGTTCAGATTGGGAGTATATTTATGATGTGTCTCTTGTTGGATATCAAACTGGAATTCAGATTATTCGTTATAGCGATTTTGGTCCAAACGGTGTTATCTATGGACTCAACATTGATAAGGGAAAAGTAGGCATTGAATTAAGTGATGTAAATGGTATTGGTTTTGCAATTACAAATTCAAATATAAATGTGGAAGGGGAAAATTCCGCTTGTATTGTTACAGGTGATACGTACAATTCTATAGTGCAGTTTAATACTTGCAGCTTTGGAGGTACGCCTAAGACAGCGATTCAATTTTCTCCTAATTCTACAGGCAGATTGTCATTTCAGAATTGTGCTTTTGAAAACTGGGGATACATATCGCAAGATGCTGCGATTGATTGTAACATGGGATCCGTTTCGCTTATCGGGAATGACTTCCTACAAGATAAAGTACATATTCGGTTGGGAGAGAATGTTAAGAATTCTCAAATATTGGATAATTCTTTCCCGGCACAATTAAATATTGATAACAGCAGTACCGGTGAAATTATAATTTCGCAGGAACCGCTTGGATCATCAAAGCTTAATGTCCCGCCTCATCCTTTTGCAGAAGTAAAAAAGCCGGCAACGGATGATCTTTTCATTGTCCAGGATTATGGTGCGATTGAAGACGGGATAACTGATAATACTACTGCATTTCAAGACGCGCTTGATGCGGCAAAACTAAATGGTGTAGGTACGGTATATGTCCCAGCTGGATGGTATAGGCTGGATGGACACTTAACTGTTCCAACAGGTGTTGAACTGCGGGGAATTTGGGATACACCTCACCACACAATGTCAATGGGCAGTGTCCTGCTGGTCTATGAAGGGAAAAATGATCCGAACGGAACTCCATTTATTTCTCTTGAAAGCGAATCAGGCGTAAGAGGTTTAACAGTTTGGTATCCGGAGCAGAGCACAAATAATTTCTATCCTTATCCCTGGAGTATTCAAACGCAAGGAACTAATTGCTGGATTAAAGATGTGACTTTAAGCAATCCTTGGCAAGGCGTTGATCTTGCAACGTACCCGAGTGGCGGACACATAATCAGCTATCTTGGAGGTTCTCCATTGAAAACGGGGATTTCTGTGAATCAAAACTTTACAGAAGGCTGGATTGAAAATGTCCAGTTCAACCCGCACTATTGGCTTCGAAGTGAAGGATATCCAATGGATTCAGTACCGGAATTCCAGCCGCTGGTCTCACAGCAGCAAAGTCAATTATTCGGCTTCAATATTGGAGATGTTGCAAAAGAACATGTGCTCGGTACTTTCATCTTTGCAGCAAAACGAGGTATCAATCTCACAAATGATGGAGTGTGTAATGCTGATTTTTTCCTGCATGGAACTGATGCCGGAAGCAATGGAATTTATATTGAAGCAAGTAACGGAACAATTAATTTTGTCAATACTCAACTCGTTTTACTTGGCAATGAACAGCAGGGAATAATTACGACAAGCAATCAGTTCGGCGCTGATGCATCTTTTTACAATACGATTTCCTGGGGCGGACGCGATGGCTTTACAGCCGATATACATGGAAACGGAAATTTAATGATCCAGCAGTTGCATACAATGAATGGAGCATTCAACATTACCGGCGGTAATGGAGCATTCAACATTACCGGCGGTAAAACTCGTTTGGAAAACATAAAGATCAGTTCCTCGCTTAATCCTCAATATATTATTGGAGAAAACATAAGTGATGTGAAAATATTTGATAGTTATTCGGATGATGGTTTTAGATTAGACAACAATGCAGAAAATGGTGTTGAAGCAGATTACAACTATCAGCAGTCGCATAGCAAAATTGAATTGAAAACCGGTTGGGAAATTAATGAGCCACAGAATTATTGGGATAATACGCTATGGGGGAACAAAGATATTGTTATAGATTCCATGAGCTATATGTGCAGTGCTGTAGCAATTGACTGCACCCATTCTGGGGATTATGCTTTACAAGTTTTAGGAAAAAAGACAAACGGCAGTGACTCTCTTTTCTACAAAATATTTAAATATGAAATTCCGGTATTTGACAG
>QILJ01000311.1 GCA_003233295.1 Ignavibacteria bacterium
GGTGGTATTTGACTTTAAAAATTTTGCTAATATAATAATTTATGTAGGATATTTTTTTAATTTTATTTAATTACGAATACGCACGTCTTTGTAAGAAAAATGAAATAATGTGTATTCTAATATCACAAACTTATTCCACTTTTAAGTATCTTTATTATTTAAATTTAATTTTTTGAAGAAGGTAAAATAATGAGTAACGAGTCAAAAAATCAGAAGCACACTTCTGAACTTACATCCAAAGTTGAAAAGCATTATTTAGAAAAATCTGAAAAGAAGTTACAATACAAACCTACCGAGTTTATCCCGATTATCCAGGTTAATAATTTTCCCGAGTTAGGAAAACTTACAGCTCTGCGTTTTGTTGAATGGCTACAGGACAATCCAGATGGCGTGGTTTCACTTCCTACAGGAAAGACACCTGAACATTTTATTAAATGGGTTTCAAAGATATTGAACGAATGGGACTCTGCATTTGTTAAAGATCTTTTAGGTGAAGTTGGAATTGACACTTCCAAAAAACCTGATCTTTCGAAAATTAAATTTGTGCAGATAGATGAATTCTATCCTATTGATTCTGCTCAGCATAATAGCTTTTATTACTACATTAAAAAATATTATTTCAAAAACTTAGGATTTGATAAGAGTAAGGCTTTACTGCTTAACATCAACGATATAGAAACTCCAGAAAACCTTCCGCTTGATGAGATATTCCCGGAAAACAAAGTCGATCTTTCATTAAGGACAAGATATGCACGCAATAGAATTGAAAGATTACAAAAAAGAACACTAGAACTTGTTGATGAATTCTGCACCAATTATGAAAAACAGATACGTGAGATGGGCGGTATTGGATTTTTTCTTGGCGGTATTGGTCCTGACGGACATATAGGGTTTAATGTTAAAGGAAGCGACCACTATTCAACAACAAGATTGATCGAAACAAATTATGAAACTCAAGCTGCAGCCGCCGCTGATCTCGGCGGAATTGAAATTGCTAAAAATCGTCTTGTGATTACAATCGGATTAGATACTATAACCTACAATCCCGATGCTACGGCAATAATTATTGCTGCGGGTGAAGCAAAGTCCAACATCATTCGGGATTCAATACAGAATCCACAGACCAATCAATACCCGGCTACAGTTCTCCAGAAATTAAAAAATGGTAGATTCTATTTAACTAACGGCGCCGCACTTCGACTTATAGAAAGACGTTACACTGATATGACTAAGGAAGAACCGCTTTCTAAAGCAACTGTTGAAAGAGGCGTTATCAACTTAGTTGTAGAAAAGAAGAAAACACTTACTGAACTTTCAAAGGAAGATTATAAGTCAGATAAGATAGCTGCGCTTATTTTGGAAAAGACCAAGCAGTCCCCTCTTGAGATTGGTAAAGAGATCAGAAAAGAAATTCTTGAGCGATTTGAAACAGGATTAAAACATGTTGAGAATCAAACCATTTTACACACCGCCCCGCATCACGATGATATTATGCTCGGATATTTACCCTATATAAATCATCTTGTTAGAACTCCTACAAACAACCATCATTTCACTTATTTAACTAGCGGATTTACGGCTGTCACTAATATTTTTATGCTTGAGTTAATGAATAATTTGAATGTCTGTTTAAAACAAGAATCATTTACAAAAAGATTTAAAGACGGATACTTTGACCCGAGTTTTATTGAAGGAAAGAACAGGGACGTTGCCCTTTATTTGGACGGTATTGCAGCTCACTCAATTACAATGAGGAACGAGGCAGTTTCCAGAAGACTTGTCAGAAACATGATAGAAATTTTTGAAGAGGATAACCCGGTTTACTTGACTGACAGAGTTGATGAATTAATAAATTATTTTGAAACACAATATCCAGGTAAGAAGGATATTCAATACGTCCAGAAATTGAAAGGTATGCAGCGTGAGTGGGAAGTTGAAGTTCTCTGGGCATATTATGGATTTTCCGTTGAGGATGTTTCTCACTTGAGATTAGGGTTTTACCAAGGTGATATATTTACAGAAAATCCGGAAATGACTCGTGACGTACTCCCAATCTTAGACTTATTGAAAAAGGTTAAACCTTCTATTGTTACAGTTGCCCTTGATCCGGAAGGCAGCGGACCAGATACACATTACAAAGTTTTACAAGCTGTTTCGGAAGCGCTTAGATTATACGAAAAAGAAACCGGTATTTCTGATATTAAGGTTTGGGGCTACAGGAATGTATGGTTCCGCTTTCACCCGGCAGAAGCGAATATTTATATTCCCGTTAGTTTGAATTCGTTTGCAATTACCGATAACACTTTCATGAAAAGTTTTGGCTCGCAGAAAGATGCAAGCTTCCCTAGCTGGGAATATGACGGACCATTTTCGAGGTTAGCGCAAAGAGTTCAGGTTGATCAATATAATATTATACGAAGTTGTTTAGGTAAGGAATATTTCCTTGAGCATGATTTCAAAAGAGTTAGAGCTGCCAAAGGAATGGTTTTCTTAAAAGAACTTACACTAAATGAATTCTACGATCATTCAGTTGAACTTAAGAAGAAAACAGAAAATATTTAGTATAATTGTAGTGATTCAGAATGAAAAATAAGATAGTAAGAAATAACACTTTACGGGTGTGATAAAAGATGCTTCGCTAGTTATATTTGTGCAAATTATCGTAGAACAGATTACTAATCTGTTCTACAAAAAATTAGGCTCTGAATTGCTTTATAATTGCTGAACAATTGAATATCTTAATTGTATAAATTATATTTGTATTTCTTTTTCAAAATGACTTTGTAAAGCAGTACATATTGAGAAAGAAAAAATATTTTGTAATGCACAAGTTGCCAATCCGCCTACGGTGGGCAAGTTGGTTTATTGCTTTTAAATTTTTGTTTAGTCTATTGATATTTTGAATTATTTAACGCACCCGTAGCTCAATTGGATAGAGCGTCTGACTACGGATCAGAAGGTTGAGGGTTCGAATCCTTCCGGGTGTACAATAAAAGCTCGATTATGTAATGTAATCGGGCTTTTTGTTTTTTGAGCATCCCAAAATACCCGATGATTTTTTCGTTTTTGTGTATGGAGTTAGTCCGCACAAGACAAAATTTAGTAATCACATCATGAGGAAAGTTCAAGGATGTCGATCCTATTAAAACTTTAAATGTGACTAAATATTTCGATGTTGTTTTCATTCGGCTTTAGACTTTTTTCCATCGTTAATATAACAATAAATTTTGATTTCGGTATTACCGCCAATAAAAAACTTAAAAATTGTCTTAAAACAACGATTCTCAAAAGGAAGCGATTTTTGCAAGGGCGGGCGTTTTTAGTAGAGCGTTGCCCGTTTATATACCCTTGCTAAAATTGACCCTTTTGATATTTTTGTACTGCCAATTTTTATTTTGTTAACAATCTTGTTTTAAAAAGCAATTTGTGTCGGAGTGACGGTTTACATCCAAGATCTAAAAACAATAAACCGTCATGGAGCACAATTTGCTTGCACTTGAATATATTTTGTTAGAACTGCTAAATTTTTATTAAAATAAGAAAACCACTACCTCTGGTAGTGGACTCCATGAAAGGTTCAACCGTTTGATTAATTGTAAAAAATGATTAAAATTC
>QILJ01000469.1 GCA_003233295.1 Ignavibacteria bacterium
TCTTATTTGTAGTGAGTATAGGTTCCTGCAGTTCAAAAGACAGCGTGAAAGTCGGTGAAAAAATTAGCCTTTTTAACGGCAAGGATTTAAGCGGCTGGACTATACACGGAACCGAAAAATGGTATGTAAAAGACGGTGAATTAATTTGTGAAAGCGGTCCGGATAAAGAATACGGGTACTTGAGTACAAATGAAGAATTCAAAAACTTTGAATTGACTCTCCAGTTTCTGCAAGAATCAAATGGTAATAGCGGTGTGTTTTTCAGATCGTCTATTGAGGGTGTTAAAATTAGCGGCTGGCAGGTTGAAGTTGCACCACCGAATCACGATACGGGCGGTATATATGAATCTTACGGAAGAGGCTGGTTAGTAAAAATTCCGGATGAGAAAGAAAATATACTTAAAATGGGAAAATGGAACACACTTAAAATACGCGCGGTTGGCGATAATGTTAAAACATGGTTGAATGGTGAACCTATGGTTGACTTTGCCGATAAAAAGATCGGTGAGGGTTACGGGTTTATTGCTCTTCAAATTCATAGCGGCGGGGGCATTAAAATACGCTGGAAAAACATTGAACTGACAGTATTGTAATAAACATGTATGCTGCATAATATTTATTTAATTAACCCCGGCTCCAGTCGGGGTTGATGAATTACAAATGACTTACTTCTCATAAAAATGTAAAATGGATATTTTAAGATGAAACAAAATATTATAATTTTATTTGTACTATTGGTCACATCAGTACTTTATTCACAAGGGAGGAATTTATTAGCACCATATAATGGCAGTTTCGAAAATGGGATGACGAACTGGCGGTTCTTCGAAGTGCCTAATAACATAGGAAGCACTGTAGAAATTACTACAACTGATGTTGCAGAAGGATTGCAGGCAATTAAGCTGACTTTTGTTGCCGACGATGGAACTGTTGCTGATAGAGGTTTTGATAATTGGAATGCAAGGGTTCCTATTATTGCCGGGTCTCAATATACGGCAAAAGTAACGGCTAAGACTGACGGAACGAATGATCTCTATTTAAATTTTACTTTAGGATATTTTGCTGGAAACGGAGCAGTTCTTGATCAAATAACCAAGCGGTTAAAATTGAGTAATATTTATTCTGATTATTCTGTCATCTTTGATGCGCCAACTGATGCATATTCTTCCTGGATTGCATTCCGCCTTACAGATTCTAATGGCAGCAAAGTAGCTGGCACATTGTATTTGGATGATGCACGCTTATTCGGAGAGAGTACATCACTGAGACCGCAAGTAATGGCAATAACTTTACCGAGTGATGATGTTCCGGTAGCTAGTGTTAATGTTATGGATGATCCTTACAGTGCAGTTAACGACGGTTCAGCGGATGTTACAGCAGCGTTTCAAGCTGCTATTGATCGAGCCTCGCTTGCCGGCGGCGGAGTAGTATTTGTCCCGGCTGGAAGTTATCGTTTTGATGGTAATATACTTATAAGAGAAAAAGTGATTTTGCGCGGAGAGTGGCAGAATCCCGATAACGGGGGTACTGTTGGAACTATCCTTATGCCATACTCCGGTCAAGGTTCTGAAAGCGGTGAGGCTTTTATACGGCTTGAGCGCGGAGCAGGTGTAAAGAATTTATCAATCTGGTATCCAAATCAATCGGCTGGCGCGGTTACTCCTTATCCATGGACAATTCAATGCAGTCCGGAAACACCTCTTGGACCTGGATCAAATCCATCAATAGTTAATGTCACATTAGTTAATCCTTATCAAGCGATTAAAATTGGTCCGCTTCAAAATGAATTGCATTATGTCCGCAATGTATATGGAACTCCATTAAAGACGGGGATATGGTTATCACAGACAACCGACATCGGCAGAATAATGAATGTCCATTTCGAGCCTAAATATTGGAGCGCATCGGGGCTAAGTAATTCTCCTTCTGAAAGTACACTATTAACTTGGCTGCAGAATAACGCAACTGGAATAGTAATGGGGCGTTCCGATTGGGAATATATTTATGAAGTATCTCTTGTTGGATATCAAACAGGTATTCAGATCATTCGCTATAGCGATTTTGGTCCGAATGGTGTTATTTATGGACTCAATATTGACAAAGGAAAAGTCGGTATTGAATTAAGTGATGTAAATGGTATTGGTTTTGCAATTACAAACTCGAGTATAAATGTAGAAGGAGATAATTCCGCTTGTGTTATTACTGGTGATGCATACAACTCTATTGTGCAATTTAATACTTGCAGTTTTGGCGGCACTCCTAAATCTGCAATCCAGTTTTCTCCTAATTCCACTGGTAGATTATCTTTCCAAAATTGTACGTTTAAGAATTGGGGCTATACATCAACTGATGCGGCAATTGATTGTAACGTAGGATCTGTTTCTCTTATCGGGAATGACTTCCAACAGGATAAAGTACATATTCGTTTGGGTGAAGGTGTTAAGAATTCTCAAATATTGGATAATTCTTTCCCGGCACAATTAAATATTGATAACAGCAGTACCGGTGAAATTACAATTTCGCAGGAACCGCTCGGGTCATCAAAGCTTGATATTCCGCCTCATCCTTTTGCAGAAGTAAAAAAACCGGCAACGGATGATCTGTTTATTGTTCAAGATTATGGCGCAGTTGAAGATGGAATTACAGATAATACCAGTGCGTTTCAAGATGCGCTTGATGCTGCAAATCTGAATGGCGGAGGTACAGTGTATATTCCTGCCGGATGGTATAGATTGAATGGACATATCACCGTTCCAACCGGTGTTGAACTGCGGGGAATTTGGGATACACCTCATCACACAATGTCTATGGGCAGTGTCCTGCTGGTCTATGAAGGGAAAAATGATCCGAACGGAACCCCATTTATTTCTCTTGAAGGCGGATCCGGCGTAAGAGGTGTTACAGTTTGGTATCCGGAGCAGAGCACAAATAATTTTTATCCTTATCCGTGGAGTATTCAAACACAGGGAACTAATTGCTGGATCAAAGATGTGACTTTAAGCAATCCTTGGCAGGGTGTTGATCTTGCATCTTATCCAAGCAGCGGACATGTTGTTAGTTATCTTGCTGGTTCGCCGCTTAAAACGGGGATCTCGGTAAGTCAGAATTTTACTGAAGGGTGGATCGAGAATGTTCATTTCAATCCCCATTATTGGCTGCGCAGTGAGGGATATCCGATGGACTCAGTTCCGGAATTCCAGCCTCTTGTCTCACAGCAGCAAAGTCAATTATTCGGCTTCAATATTGGGGATGCTGCAAAGGAGCATGTGCTTGGTACTTTTATCTTCGCAGCGAAACGAGGTGTCAATCTTACAAATGATGGGGTGTGTAATGCTGATTTTTTCCTGCATGGAACGGATGCCGGAAGCAATGGAATTTATATTGAAGCGAGTAATGGAACGATCAATTTTGTCAATACTCAACTCGTTTTACTTGGCAACGATCAGCAGGGGATAATTACGACAAGCGATCAGTTCGGCGCTGATGTATCTTTTTACAACACGATTTCCTGGGGCGGACGGGATGGCTTTACAGCCGATATACATGGAAACGGAAATTTAATGATCCAGCAGTTGCATACAATGAATGGAGCATTCAACATTACCGGCGGTA
>QILJ01000321.1 GCA_003233295.1 Ignavibacteria bacterium
TAAGAAAAGGGAATCGAACTTGGAATCTATTTTCCTTTGGAATGAAGTTTAATATTGAAAATGTGTCGTTTGAAAATTCATCCATTATTATCAAAGGGAGTTTAAGTTTTAAAGCACGTGATGCAAAAAGTAAAACTCCATTGGAACCTGTAAGTGAAATTCAAGATTGTAAGTTTGAAATAATTATTTAATGATTATCTGTGTAAATCATAATTAATCTGTCTCATCTGTGTCCTATTCCATTATGAAAACTCCAAAAATCTATATTGGTACAGCAGGCTGGTCGTACGACGATTGGGTGGGAAGTTTTTATCCTTTCTCACAGTCAAAAGAATTCAGCTGGCTGAAGTATTATTCACGTTACTTTAACATGGTGGAAGTCAATTCAACTTACTACACTTATTTGGCTTCGTATGTTGTTAATAGCTGGCTGCGTCAGATAGAAGCTGCCGACGATTTTTTATTCACAATAAAGCTGCATAAAGATTTTACCCATAAAAGACGGTATGGCGATGACCAAATAAAAGCAGTTCAGCAGAATCTAAATATTTTGAAGAGGGAAGAGAGACTTGGCGCAATTTCCGTACTCTTTTGATTTTAACGATGCCAATGTTAATTATCTGCGTGAACTTATTCAAAAGTTTGATGGCTATGAAAAGTTTGTGGAAGTGCGGCATAGATCGTGGCAGAATAAAAGAGCAAAGACAATCACATTCTGCACGATCGATCAGCCGCAGATAGGTGAGGCTATTGACTTCAAACCAATTGTTGGCAACAATGCCGCTTATATTCGCTTCCACGGAAGGAATGAAGAAGCATGGCGAAAATCATTAAGCAATTTTGGAAAGAAGCAAACATACGAGGAACAGAGCGCAAGGTACGAGTATCTTTATTCATCGGGAGAGCTAACAGAGATTGACCGGAAGATAAAAGAGATTTACGACAAAGTAAAAAAGATTTTTGTCGTAATGAATAATCATCCTCACGGAGATGCTGTTGCAAATGCTTTTGAGTTAATGCATCTCTTAAAAGATAGAGCAAAAATAAAAATGCCGCCTACAATTATTAAAGCATACCCAAGATTAAAAGAATTCAATCAGAATTAATATTTTAAAACATTTTAAGTTTTAAATATTTTTTGTTATTTTGATAATACTCCAGGGCAAATTCTATGCTCAACTGACATATTACAATATTCATTTACTCTTACTATTAGTGAATTGAGTGGACGTAAGTCCATGTTTATATAAATTCAAAAATAAAATAATGGAGGCACAAAATGAAAATTGCACGTATGAATAAGTACGATGCTGATAGTAAAACTAAAGCATTTTTCGATATGGAAACAGAAGAGGGAATAGTTGTTAAAGGATTTTCACTTGTTGAAGGAAGCAACGGACTTTTTGCCAGCGTTCCGAGTCACAAAGGGAAAGATGATAAATATTATGAAAATGTCATCATGTCAAAGGAACAGAAAAAAGAATTGAACGACTTGGCGCTTGCAAAGTATAGCGAGTTATAAGTGGTAAACAGTAGATACCCTTTTTAAGTAAAGATATCTATCTAACTTTTTCGACTGTAGTTTATAGTATTTATCTGGGTTTTAATTTCTTCCTCGAGAAGTTTGAATTTATTCTCGACATAGAATTCTCTATCTTTTGTGTTCAGTAAAGAGCCGAGTGTAACTTTAAAATCTCTTGTTTTGAAATTTTGAATCAGTCCTAAAATAGTTTGCAATGCTTTGGTATCGGTAGTGATTTTTATGCCTCTCATTACGAGGAATTGTATATCAAAGCAATCTCGAATAGTTTTTCTGGAAAGAAAAGCTTCAATTTTATTTTGCATCATCTGCTCAAGGGTTAATCCTTTAACTATAACTTGAGTGTTTGTGAGTTTTGAAAATGCAATTTTTCTTTCCCATTCAAAATCTATTTGACCTTTGCGAATTTCAATTTTTAAACTGCGCTTAGACTTAGAAGAGCGAAATTGAAACAAAATGGTGTTTCGTTTATTTGCCGCATCTAATATCGAATAATTCTCAGATAAGACAGTTTTTAATTTCTTAAACATAATTTTGGAATCAATATTGCTGTCTAGCCAAAAATCTAAATCTGTTGAATAACGATTCAGATTATGGCATAATCTTAACATTGTTCCACCGCCAAAGTAAAGAGAATCTAATACTTTTATGCTATTGAGCAATTCTAATACTTCAATCTCAAAAATTTCTAAATCCTGTATGTCTTGCATAAATTAATCCAGAATAAAATTGTTCTTTTATTTGTGTTTTCTAAGTAAACTGAAACAGCATCTTTATTTATTCTAGTGAAATCAATGGCATCAAAATCACAGTTGTATTTGTTTAAAGATGTTAAATATATTGCATCTGCCAAAGCTTTTTCGGGTGTGGCAATAAACATAGAATCCTTTAAAATAAATCCATTGTAATATTTTTTTTTAACGAGTGTAAATGAGAATTCTATTCCTTTTACTTTGTATATCTTTGTCCGTTTAAGAGCAATCGATTCAATAAAATTTCTTTGCTGCTGGGTCGTAATTTCATAATAACTTAAAGCTGTGGTTAAGGATATGTAAGAAGGAGTTTGCAGTAAATTAGCAATTGTAAATAATTCTTCTTCACTTAATGAATTGAATTTTGACGGAAGAATGTAAAAGTCTTTTTTAAACCGGATTAAATATCCTCCTTCGACATATCTTGACGCAGATACATTTGCTGATTTTTTACTGATTGACAATAAGTTTGCTATATCGCTTGTGTTGAGTATTAGTTTATCGGTCCTATTGAGTAATTGTACTTTCATAGTAAATACATTAAATTAACAGTAATGTTAATTTAATGTATTTACTCTAATTTTCAAATATATTTTATGCGAACCATTTTCCATCTCGATCTTGATGCATTTTTTGTATCTGTAGAAAGGATACTTGATCCTTCTCTAAAGGGGAAACCTGTAATTGTTGGTGCAAACCCTTCTGCAGGAAGGGGGGTAGTAGCTGCATGCTCGTATGAGGCTCGTGAGTATGGCTTACACTCCGCAATGCCTATCAAGCAAGCTTATAAGCTTTGTCCGCATGGAATTTACCTACACGGTACTCATAGTGAGTATGGTCGCTTTTCCGAAGCGGTGAAAAATATTCTAACTAAATATGCACCGCAGATTGAGCAGGCATCAATAGATGAGTTTTATATGGACTTTACCGGCACAGGAAAAATTTACGGTTCGTTATATCTGTTTGCTAAAAATCTGCAGAAAAAAATTATGCACGAGTTGAATCTTCCTTGCTCAATTGGAATCGGGACAAATAAAACTATTGCAAAAATTTGTTCGGAATATGCAAAGCCAATGGGAATTACATTCATATTGCCTGGGATGGAAAAGGACTTTCTTGCTTCGCTGCTGGTTGAGGCTCTTCCCGGTGTCGGCAAAGTTACTCTTCAGTCCCTACACTCCAAGGGCTTTTACACAATTGGTGATATAGCAAACTCATCGCAAGACTACTTTTCACTTGCTTATGGAAAAGCTGGAATCGATATTTGGAACAAAGCAAACGGGGGAGGGAAAAGTTATATATCACCGGGGCATAGAAGGAAAAGCATTTCTAAAGAAAGAACTTTTGGAAAAGATGTAATGAGTAAAACAAAAGTTGAGGAAACGCTATTTTCCCTTACTGCTAAAGTTTGTCAGATGCTGCGTAATAAAAACTGGCAGACTTCAACCGTGAGTATTAAACTTAGATATTCTGATTTTATTACCGTAACCAGATCAAAAACAATTATTCCGACTGATGATGATAAAATAATTTTTGACATTGCTGTTAATCTGCTTAGGAATGCTTATACACGAAGAGTTGCCACAAGACTTATCGGAATTCATTTAACAAATTTCAGCGAATATAACGAGCAGGAAATTCTGTTTGATGATGAAAATATAGTTAGAAAAAAAATGCTTAGAGCAATAACAAGAATAAGGGATAAATATGGTTATTCATCCATAAAGATCGGAGAAATAAATTAAAATAAATTTAATTGGAAATTACCTTCATTTTTCATAAAATTAT